>JBFENN010000015.1:0-31671 GCA_041551115.1 Anaerolineales bacterium | reverse complement strand
TACGCGATTATATGGGCTGCACCGCGAGTTTACAGATGATATGTACGCACCGTATGTTGGTATGACAGAAGATGAATGGTTTTCTGTGCGCGATTTACGAGTATATGCGGTTATCGACCAAGCTGGTGATACCTACCTGGTCCAAAATTATCCAACATTCTCATAATTGGCTTTGAGATTGTCTGTGTACTTTGAGAAGCTCACGTCTCCGTTGACGAACGTAGGGGTTCGGAAGCAGGTCCATTTCAATCTAGTAGCGATATTTTCCTCAAGATGCCCGGTAATGGTGAATTTCGGTTGAATTAATTGTTGAAGCGTTAGCTATGGGTATTGCTATGTGGAGAGGAAAACCTATACCCCCGAATCGTTCTGCCATGTAATATTGAGCTAGGTGGTAGTGTGGCAACTGGGCGTTTCCCCTATTACTTTTATTGTTAGGCCCCCATTGCATACCAAGTAAACAGCAAGCCGGCAAAAGGGAAGACACTTTGGACGTAGTTGCCTCTTCCATTTTGGTGCATGTGTCCCGTCAGATATCTACCAATCGTCACGGACATTCGGCAGAATCTGATGAAATTGCATGTTTGGCAATGTGGAATGGCTTTCCCTGGAGATAGTGGTTGTACATGCAAGAAACAACGCTTGAAGGCTCTGAATACTGTGGTGATTGAAGCCCACATCTAGGGGGTTTAATATCGCCTCTATGTGGGCTGAGTTTAACTTGGGTGAAGGAGGCACATCAGATTAAGTATTTGCCATCCTTCAGTTCCGTGTTGTTTAATATAGCTATTCAATAAATATTTCGACGTGCTCCCCATCTTCTTCATCGAATACATCAATGATCTTGCCTTCAGCGCCGTCATTGATCGCTTCGATTAATTCGTCGAATGCCACATCTGGGGCATATTGTGATGCGATGCTCAAGCCCGCATCTACTAGGCGTAAAGGTAGGTTAACCGTGGCTTTCGTCTTCCCGCTGTTGGCATCAGTGACCCGCACACGCAACCAGCGAGCTGTGCCGCCCACGGCACGGGTTGGCGCTTTGCGTTCGGTTTTTCCACTTTCTGCTAATGCCGCGAGAAGCTTGGCACCTTCTTCAGCAGAAATCTTTCCATCATCAATCATTTTTAATATTTTTAGTCTTTCGTCGCTGGTAACCATATTGTTGTCCTAAGTTTGATATGTGGTTTACCCAATATATATCTCTACGTGCTCACCATCTTCATCGTCAACTTTGATGTAGAATGGTGAATCTTTAGAAGTCGTATCTTGTAAGGCCAGTAGCACTTCATCTAGGGCGATGTCGTCCATGTGTGGGATATATGGTCTAAAAGTCCTAATGAACCATGCGGTGATACCAAGCGGTAACGGCAAGCTTAAGGCAATGGTCTGAGGCCATTCTCCAGGAGGCTGATTTATTCGTAAGTGCAGCCAGGCAGAATTCCGTGACTGCCAAGCAATGACCACGAATGCCAAACCAATCAGGAAAGGCACCCAAGAACATAGGAACCAGAAACCGATACCAGCAGATTGTTGGGAGTAATACATCAGGAAGGCACCCAAAACGATCAACCCGATACCAATCCAAAGCGGGATAGCCCAGAACCGGCGCCATTTTTGGGCGTCCTCGGGGATAACTTCTCCCTTATCTATCTCAGGAGCTGGTTCAGGGTCAGTAGAAATTCTGTTTGGTATTGACCCTGGCGTGGCATTGAGTAATGTTTCTGATGTTCTAATTGGGGGCTTACTGCTTATCTCTTCCGGTTGGTCTTCACCCTCGCTAGGACCTAAAGCCTGAAGCAGCTGCAAACCTTCTTCAGCAGATATTTTCCCACTCTGTATCATTTTAAGAATTACTTTTCGTTCATCTTCGGTCATCGGGCATATTCCTAGTTGCTGCTGGTAGTAACGGCAATAATTAACTGCTCTCTATTGCGGCCAGTAGTTCTTCAGCTTCTTCCAGTGAGATCTTCTTTTGTTCTAGCATTCGCAAGATCATTAATCGCTCTTCATCTGACACAGGTGCTTTGGGCGTTTTCGCAGTAGCAGACATATTACTGCTGTAGCCCCAGCTCTCGCTAGATTGTGAACGCTGTCGGCGTTCAGCCGCACGGGCTTTTAATTCTGCCTTTCGCTGTGCAGCTACAATTTTTCGATCCAATTTCTCTTGGGCTCGACGCATTTTTTCTTGCGCTCGTATGGATGCTTGTTGAGAATCCTCGCGAGCCCGCTGGACGATCCGTTCGGCCTCTACCTCGGAAAAGCCTTCGCTGGCTAAAGATTCAGCCAATTCGTCCAATTGGCTATCCAAAATCTCTAGCTGGCTTTCAATTTGGGCGCCTATTTGAGCATTGATCTGTCGACTAAAATCATTCGAGATTCCAGCAAAGGCATCGTCAAGTTCCGCTTCGATATCATCCATTTCCTCCCAATCTGCCTCCTGCGTCGCTACTGTGAGTTTTCCGCCTGCGACGAGCATTAAGTTTGCCGCACCTGATCCAAGCGAAAAGCTATACCTGCTTGAATTAATGACATTCTTCTCGTCCGGTAGCCGCAGTGCAATATAATCCTCGCCACTGGTGAGTTCTGCCTGCAAACTTGCGTCTTCAGGTATTTTACAGATGATATTCCCCCCGGCTTTGATCTTATATTCACTGCCAATCATCATGCACAGTCGGACCCGTGCATTGCCAGATGCATTGACATTGATATCGTCTTCTGCGTCGCGCAGTTCTATGTTGCCATGGATTTGATCGACTGTACATTCCCCTTCAACATCTCTGACTACTGCATTACCGATTACCTGATCTATATGCAGATCCCCAATTATTTGTCTGGCGAGCAAATTACCTTGGACAACTGTGGCTTGGGTGCTGCCAACGTTTCGCAGCGCCAAATTACCTTGAATCCGGTCAATGTGTACAGTACCATCGATCATTTTAATCCGAGTATTTCCCTTTACCATCCCGATACGGATAATCGTATCGTATGGTGTCCTCAGGAGACAGTTCCCTGTGCTATCGATGTGTAAAATCCCCTCATGGGTTTTGCTCGGTGAATCTGTTGCTGAACTTGTTTTCAGCAATATGTCTGAGTGGTCCCAACCTTTGATTTGCAGGTTGCCCACGATATTGTCAAGGACGATCTCCGAGATTCCCGTCGACGAGAACTTCTGCTCAGCCATCGCTAGCCTCCTTTCTCTTTTAGGAGCTGCATTGCTTGATCGACCGTAATCCGTCCATTCTCTAGTTCCTCGAGGATGTGTTGCCGATCTTCCTCAGATAACCCACTATGATCTTCATCCTTACCGGGTTCATATCCCATGGCGCGGATGATCTCGTGTAAACGATTACGAATAGTTGGGTAAGATAGTCCGAGTTCACCTTCCATACGATTAATCTTTCCTTCACAGCGGATGAATGTCTCTACGAAGACCAACTGGGTTGGACTGAGAGGGGCAAACGGGCTGGTCAAAAAACGGCTCTCTATTGTCGTGTCACAATCACGGCAATAAATACGCGTTACTGTGATCTCACCACCACAAATTGGGCAATTGGTTGGTAATGCGTTCATCCTGATCTCCAAAACAGTGTATTAATTCTTCTTACATTATAACAAATATATTGAATCAGTCAAGAATATTTGGTTGATATTATAAAGTGGATATCAATTAAATAGAAGTGGCTTGAGGATATCCTCAAGCCACTTAAGTTTGTCTCTTTGGGGATGAATGGATCACTGCTCGGCAGCCTGGATGAAACTCGCTTGGTTTGAGCAAATACAGGCAGTCACGGTTCTGGAGAGGCGTGTTAGGGTTCCGTGGTAAGGCGTATCTCCATTGTGTGCGATCCATCCTTCCAAATTGAAGGCTAATACCCCATCTGCAGCAATCCATTCGCCGTTGTATTTGCGTGCAATATGTATGTGGGTGCCTGTACTTGTGCCCCCCTCACAGGAAGGATATCCTAGTGGATCTCCTTCTAGTAAAATTTTTCCAACAGGAGGTCGGTTTTCTGTGGCTATATGCAGATAGAAGATTGACCAACCGGTTCGCTCATCCCCATCACCATCCAAGTCAAGGACAACTTCACCAGTATCAGACCGGACAACCATACCATCCGCGATTGCAGTTGCCCACTCGGTGGTTGGTATACAACCAGAGGCGACTGCAGGTGGTGCAAAATCTAAAGCTGCTCTCGGCTCACCGACTCCCCAACCCGTATGAGGTCCGCCTGTGTAAGCCCAAGTACTGCCAGGCTCAAAAGGCAGAGACAAGGGAGGTTGCTCGAGACTGGCGGGGATATGGGGTACATCTTCCAGCCATGGGTCACCAAATAGTTGGGCGTATGTATTCCCAAAACCCTCCGCCGAGATTGCTAAATCAAACTCGCTACCAGGCAGCAGGGTGTTAAAGTAGTTCTGTATACTTACTGTTGCTGCATTGAGCCATGGGTCAAACCTCATTAACTGACCATCTTGCCTTTCAATGTAGGTGAGCGTCCCAGCCCGCCACGGGTAATAACCGTTATTCAGCAGGTTTGCTGTCCAAAGTAATTGTCGGTAGAGTCCTTTACGATCGCGAGAAACAAACCCCAGCGGATAGGTGCGGGTATTTTCGGGCGGTTTGGGGTTGGATAATGCTCCAGTTTGGTATTCCATAAGTGCCAGCAGTAGTTTTGGACTGATGCTGAATTTGAGTGCTACCAGGTCGACAATCTCTGCAGTGGTACGGTTTGCGCCAGCAGCATATTCTTCGTAGCTTGAGATCCAGCCAGGTTGAGTCGCCAAGAACCCGCTAGTGTCAAATTCAATCATGCTCGGTCCATTGATGAACTGACTGTCAGGAATGATCCGGTGAGAAGAACCCCAGAGCGGCAAATAGTATATTGGGATCTGCATTGGCATTCCAGGCGGCATGGTTGTTGCCGTTTCAGGGATGATGGGATTGACTTCCCGGATCTCCTCCACAGAAGTGTTAAATCGAATGGCTAAAGCTGGTAAAGTGTCACCGGTTTGAACGATGTATTCAACAAGCTCGCCAGGCTCATATAGTGGTCTCTCTGTGGTTCGAGGAACCTCTTGCTGCAAGTTACTCTCAGGCTGGGATACTGCTTGTTTTGGAGCTTGAATTCTGCTAGCAGCGGCATTGGATTGGCATGCCGTAAGCATGAATGTGCCTGCCAGTAACCAAGCGGTTATGCGCGCGAACATGGTTTGAATGGGCATATTATTCTGCACCTACAATATCCGGGCGCGTGATTTGGGTAAATATTGACCCATTTGGATGGGCTGTCCGTATTTGGGAACCATTTTCTAAAGTACCCTCATACGGTTTGTCCCCAGCAACGGCAACCCAGCCATCAAGGGTGAACGGGAGCGGGCCACCGGCTAGGATCCACTCCCCGTTAAATTTCCGCGCAAGGTGGACGTGTGTTCCATTTGCAGGGCCTCCCTCACAGGATGGGTGCCCTATGCGGTCGCCGGCTTTTAGGCGGGTGCCTGACTCTACCCGCTCGTGTTCTTCAACATGCATATAAATTACCACCCATCCAGTTTGTTCTAAGCCATCACTTTCCTGTCCAAGCCAGGGATCGATATCTTGGATAACAATCCCTGCACCGGTACGAACAACTATCCCGTCGGCAACAGCCGTTACCCAGGCTTTGGATGGCACACACCCGCTTTCTGCGCTGGCAGGAGCAAAATCGAGTGCTGCCATTGCGCCGTTCTTTTCCCATGCTGCGTGGGGACCACTCGAGTAGCTCCACAGTTTTCCTGCTTCAAATGGCAGCTGCATCAATGGCTGTGAAAGTCCGGGTGGGAGCAGAGGCTCGACTTGTCCAGCTCTCTTCCATGGATCGCCAAACATGCTGGTATGCAGTCCAGGCAAACCACGTACAGGATCTATATACTCGGATAATTGGACCATAGGGTGTCTTTGTGCGTAATAATAAATTAGCCCAACGCTACCCGCATTGAGGTAAGGCGAAAGGCGATATATTATACCATCCGCAGATTTGATTTCCATTAATGTGCCCTCCCGCCAACCGTAGTATCCTGCTGAGAGCTGGTCCGCTAACCAACTGAGCTGCAGGTATAATCCCTTACGTCGGTAATCTTCATTGCCGAGCACATATTCAATATTGATATCCTCGGTTGGCTGGCCAAACACTAAATGTGTTTCATATTCAAGAATGGAGAGCAATATGCGAGGGTTGATCGAGTTTTCTAATGCGACCCTTTGAATGATCTCTGCTGCCGACGTCCATCCACTTGAACGCAGATATTCTTGGTGTGAAGCAAGGAAGCCGCCTGTTAAAGATAAGTAAGCAGCGATATCAAAACCTGTTGCGGTTGGGGAGAAAACGAATTCGCTGTCTGGCATGAAGGGTTCCGTCTTTACAAACTCGGTTGCATCTTCACGCAGTAAAATTACCTCACCTGCAGGTAAATATCCGATCTCTCCTGCTAAATTATTGAAAACAAGATCCTGTTCAGATAGCTGGAAACGAGCGGCTACCGCAGGCAGACTGTCGCCAGATTGGATTTGATAAGATGGTTGCAGAGTAGCTATTATTGTTGGGGGATTGGTCGTGGGGGCGAATGTGCCTGTTGCGGGATTGATAATCTCATTCAGTGACCGATCTGCAGGCATATTGGCAGTGCCCGCTGCTGCTGTTGCTGTAAGTATCGGCTTAGCGGGAGTGAAGAAAACAACGGGGGTTGGCTGATAGTTAACTTTATAAGACTGGCATGAAAACAGGAGCAGAAGCAGGCTGAGGATACCAGGGTTGAGAATGCTGACTTTTAACCATATTCTAGTATGGATCATCAGGCATTCGCATAATCCGCGTTTCATATGAGCCACAGGTGCACGCCGGGATAATCTCGTCGCCGCGGGTTAGTGTACCAAGGTACGCTTCTTCACCGGCATGGACTCTCCACCCGCTCAGTACAAAAGGCATTGGACCATCAGCGGCTATCCATTCGCCGTTATATTTGCGCGCTATATGAACGTGTGTACCAGTGGCCATTCCGCCTTCACAAGATGGATGTCCTAAATGATCGCCGATGTTTACCCAGGTACCGACCGGAACGCTGCTATCATTTGAAACATGCAGGTGAAGGACAACCCAACCGGTCTGTTCCAACCCATCCCCATCTAAATCCAATACAACAACACCCTTTCCCGACCGGACAACGAGACCGGAAGCGGATGCCACCACCCAAGCATTCGAATCCTGACAGCCGGGTTCAGAACTGGCAGGCGCGAAGTCAACCGCGGCATAAGAACCATCATGCTCCCAGGCACCATGCGGTCCGCCCGTGTAACTCCAAAGGCGTTCCATATCGAAAGGTAATATCAGTTGGGGTTGTTTTAGCCCGGGCGGGTACAGCGGCTCAACAGATTGGGCACGTCCCCATGGTGTGCCGAACATCTCTTCATATAAGGCCGGGAAACCATTTTCCAAATCTAAGGCTTGGACCCATTGTTCGCTGTCATATATTTGAGCAAAATAATATTGCAGGGCGATACTGCCGGCATTCAAATCAGGGGCTAGTCTGGCTGAGACACCGTCCGAGAAATCAAGATCGATCAGCCGTCCTTCCCGCCAACTGTAATACCCCACCGATAGGTGATTTACTGCCCAGATTAATTGGCGGAAGAGACCTTTTTCGTTTTGATTGACATGCCCTAATGGGTACTCACTATCTGCAAGAGACCCTGGTTCTCCATATACCAAACCACTCTGGAACTCTAATAAGGCTAACAACAGCCTGGGATTAATTGAGTTTTCAATGGCCACCCGTTCAATAATCTGTGCTCCGGTAAGTGTGCCAGTGCTTTGAAACCATTCTTTATGGCGGCTGAGATATCCTCCGGCATTCGCAACATAGGTCTCGGTGTCAAAATCAGTTGCCGATGGGGAGTATACGAGTTCACTATCTGGTAATATCCGTTGTGATGACGTTGTATTCGCTAAGCTTCTTGGGATAATAAGCAGCTGATTTGGGGGTAAGAGATCATTCTCGGGAAGCGGCTCAGGAGAAGTGATTTCTTCGGGTGCGACACCGAAGCGTACAGCAACAACTGGTAATGTATCTGCGGCTTGTGAATAATATAAGATGGGAGCGGTGTTGACAGGCGCCGGTGTGGCTGTATCGGGTACTCGGTATATCGTAGTGCCAGTGGGGGTTGCCGAACCTTCTGGTGCACGGGATGATCCACTTCCAGACGTTTCTCCAGCAACATTTGTGTTTTCAAGCTGTGCGCTGGTGTCTTCCTCAGCCAAACGTGTTGGTACAGGGGTGTTGAATAGAATATCGATCTCGCCTGCACCCGCACTGGCTTGGTTCGGTGGAATCCAATACCCACTAGTGGTACACGAACTCATCAACATCGCCACTGAGAAGATGATGGCAAAAGAGACGACAAAATTGTCCAAAAGCCGCTTTTTCCGCCAGCCAGGCCACCAACTAAGATTCACCCTTGTGGTTATCTTATTCATATAGTGCTCAACGTGAAATGATGTTGTCTGGAGCACGCCCTTCATATGCTTCCACAGTCTTGCCTTTCTTCTCTAGATACCCATCATAATAATCACCAGTCCCACGTGATACCCACCCGTCCAAGATAAAAGGAAGGCTTTGATCGGCAGGAATCCATTCTCCATTATACTTGCGGGCGATATGCACGTGGGTACCAGACGAAAAGCCCCCTTCACAAGAAGGATGTCCGACACGTTCCCCGGCTTTTAAAAAAGTTCCTGGCTGTACCCGATCGCGTGTCTCAATATGCATATACAAGACTGCCCAACCGGTTTGCTCCCTCCCATCGTTGTCCAAGTCTTGCATCACTGCACCATCTTCAGCGCGGACAATGATTCCGTCGGCTACGGCTACTACCCAATCATTGCTCGGTATGCATCCCAATCCCTCAGCGGGTGGGGCGAAATCGAGTGCAGCCCAAGCAGACCCGGCATCCCAGGCACCATGCGGGCCGCCAGTGTATGCCCATTCCAGACCTTGTTCAAAGGGTAGCTGCATCGGTGGCTGGCGTAGACCCGGGGGGATCAGCGGCTCAATTCCAGCTGTGAAAGGATTGCCGAACAACTCATTATAGGTTGTGAACAGTCCTTCCTGCGATACAGCTTGAACCCATCCATCACGCCCATATAGTGGAGCGAATAGCTGCTGGACACCTGCAGTCCCAGGATTGATTGTTGAGTTGATGGGGACAACACTTCCATCACCGAGCAGCCAGTTTACGGCTCCGTTGACTTTCCATAGATAATATCCGAAGTTGAGGTTATCAGCTGCCCATGAGAGCTGCCGATAGAGAGTATCGCGGTTAGGATCGCGTACATTCATTGGGAATTCGAGGGTTGTTGGATCGGGTTCGGCTTGTGTTACCCACCCGCTCTGGTATTCCAACAGGGCTAAGAGTAAACGGGGATTGACCGAGTAATCTTCCGCGATACGTTTTACAATTTCTATCCCTGAATATGTTTTGGTGTCAATTTCTTCGCTGAACCGAGCTAGATAGCCGTCTTTACTCTTGATATAGCCATCAATATCGAAATTCGCGGAACTTGGGCTATTTACAAGTTCAGAATCTGGAATGATTTTGAATCCCGGGCCCGGGGTGCCAGGTGTAGGTACAGGCACAGTTAACAATTGGCCAATTTCAAGAATATTCGGGTTTGAGAGGGCATTAGCTTTTATCAGCTCTTCTAGATTGATGGAGTACCTTTGGGCGATTTGTCCCAAGGTGTCCCCCGCTTGCACAGAATGCTGGAGTGGTTCGGTCCTCATGGTTGGTACCGCATGTGGGTCATCTGGAGTGGCGGTAAGAAAGGGGCCACCAGGCGTAATCGTCACTCCTTGTTGAAGGGCTTGTGTTGGCAAGCCAGATACAATTTGTGGTTCTACTTGGTCAGGAACGCGCCATCCGGGGGAATCTCCCGGTAACGCTGAGCGTGAACAAGCTAACAGCGTAGCGATAATCCCTGCAAGTGCGAGAAGTATCTTTCCCGGTTGAGTTCTTTGATTATTATTTGCCATGAAACGCGGAAAAATTCTACCCTGATTCAAGATGCAAGCACAAGGGTTAGTTTAGCGTGTTCTAATATTACCGTGGGAGTATAATTGCAACATCCATGCCAGAGAGGGAGCCATGAATACGCCAGTAGTTGAATGTATTGCAAATTATTCCGAAGCCCGGCGCGCTGAAATTGTCGATGCAATTGTTGCTTCAATCACTGCTGTTCCTCAAGTGGTACTGTTGGATCGACACAGCGATGGTGATCATAACCGCACGGTGCTGTCATATGCGGGACCACCGGATGCAGTTGCCGTTGCGGCTTTCAAATCTATCGCTAAAGCGGCTGAACTGATTGATCTTAACGACCACCATGGAGAGCACCCCCGTATCGGCGCCACCGATGTAGTCCCGTTTGTCCCCATTTCAGGGATCGGTATGTCCGAATGTGTGCAGCTAGCCCACCAGGTTGGTCGACGAGTAGCGAATGAACTGAACATTCCGGTCTATCTTTATGAGGAAGCGGCAACACAACCCGACCGCCGGAATTTAGAGAACATTCGCCGAGGAGAGTATGAAGGGCTTAAGCTGGAGATAGGAAAAGATCCAAAGCGAGAGCCGGATTATGGCCCCATTGAACTCGGCAGCGCAGGAGCGACAGTGATCGGAGCCCGCAACCCGTTAATTGCTTTTAACGTCTATCTCTCCACCTCAGATGTGTCTATCGCTAAGAAGATCGCCCGAGTGGTTCGCCATTCGTCGGGCGGGATGCGATATGTAAAAGCACTGGGGATGATTGTTGATGGGCGCGCTCAAGTATCAATGAATCTAACAAACTACAAAGCGACTGCTGTCGGACAGGTGGTTGAGTTTATCCGCCGAGAAGCAGCACGTTATGGGGTCAGTGTCGTTAGCAGTGAATTGGTTGGTCTCATCCCGGAAGATGCATTAGTGGATGCAGCCGAATGGTACCTACAGTTAGATAAATTTCAACCTGATCAGATCTTGGAGAGAAGACTAAGAGGGGCTTTGGTTGAGAGGAGCCAGGAAACTGGTGATCTTGGAGGTGCAGAATTCTTGGATGGCTTGGCTGCCGGTACGCCAACCCCAGGCGGTGGATCAGCTGCAGCGTATACTGGTGCAGCCGCCGCTGCACTAGTCGCGATGGTTGCCAAGTTAACAATCGGGAATAAGAAATACATCGCTGTGGAAGCTCAAATGTCGTCAATCCTGGAAAAAGCAATGGATCTCAAGCGTGATTTATCCAGCGCAGTAAAAAAGGACGCTGATGCATTTAATGCAGTTATGCAGGCTTATAGAATGCCTAAGGATACAGAAGTGGACGCTGATTTGCGCAAGAAAACAATAACGGAAGCAACTATGCAGGCCGCCCAAATTCCGTTGCAGGTAGCACGCATGACAACCGCTGTAATGGAATTGGCTGAACAAGTTGTCGCTGAAGGTAACCTCAATGCCATTACAGATGGTGGGACGGCGGCTGCAATGGCTCATGCTGCCTTGATGGGGGCAGGCTATAACGTGAGAGTAAATTTGTCTGGTTTGAACGAATCAGCGACGTCCGATACGCTTAAATCAGAGTTGAGTGATCTAGAAGCCAAAGCTGTTGATTTAGATAATAAAGTGCGCTATCTCCTTCAGACCCGAGGAGGATTAAATCTGGTATGAGGTTATTGGCATTCTGCAGTTGGTGCCTAGTTTGCTTATTTGTTATTCAAGCGGCTGCGTGTACGGATGCGGCTGCTTTTGTTGATGGACAGTCTCCAGCATCTGGCACAGCGCAACCCCTCATTTCTACAACAGCAGTACACTCTATTTCAACAACTGCTACTCCTCTGTTGGAAGCCCAGCTAGAACCAAGTCTATCTGCAACTCCATACCCTATACCTAGTAGATCGCCTACCCATACTCCTGCTCTCTCAAATGCTGAACCAACATTATGCCCGCGCGAGTCATGTGATACTCAAAACACCTTTCTGCTCGAGCGCCCAATCAAATTACCGGGAAGGAACACCATTGATGGTTCATATCGTTTTGGATCTACACAAGGTGGGCGGCGTGACCCACACCATGGGGTAGAGTTCCTAAACTCATTGGGAACCTCAGTATTCGCAGCTGCAGATGGCGACGTCATCGTAGCCGGTAATGACCAAACCATGCAGTATGGTCCCTACTATAATTTTTACGGTAACTTGGTTATCCTTGCCCACAGATTTCCTGAGCAGCAAGAGACACTGTTCACCTTGTATGCTCATCTCTCTGAAGTAGTGGTTGCAACAGGAGACAAGGTGCAAGCTGGCGAGCAGATCGGTTCCGTCGGGATGAGTGGGGCAGCGACTGGCAGTCATCTGCATTTTGAAGTCCGCTTGAGTGAAAACGATTATGCGGCTGTGCGTAACCCCGAGCTATGGTTAGAGCCATTGCTTGATGAAACTGGCTCTCTACAAGGGGCGTTAGCCGGTAAGCTTATACCACCTGTCGGGTACTACCTCAATGTTCCGTCGATTGTGATCGAGCAGTTGACTGATAAAGATAGTGATGTACTCACCAGAGTGTACATTGGCACCTATGAAGAAGGCGTATTGAAAAGCCAATCTCCATGGAATGAAAGCTTTGCGGTTGGTGATCTAACCTCAGGGTGGTATCGGGTGTCTTTTGTCCAATATGGATTGCAGCAGCGTGAGTTCCAGGTTTACCCTGGAGAACTGACAATGATCTCATTCGATTTCTCGGATAAACCTTGAGAGCCCTGAATATCAGTTGTCTGAATAAGTGTATGTATATGCTCGCTGTTCTGCTAAGCACCTTGGGTATCTGCTCATGTGCAGGATATCCAGTAGATACTGGCAATTCTTTGATCTTTCCCCCTACTCTCACACCATTCCAACCACTATTGCCAACAGTGGATCATGACCAGACCAGAAATAGTTGGCCAACAACAACGAGAACCCCCATTACCCCTGATGAGACTCCAGACGGCATTCCTTTATGGATTGATCCGTCTATCCCTGATGGTCTGCGCTCCAAAGTGAGTACACCTGATGAGTTCTCGCTTGTGGAACTTGATGGGCTTACTCCAGCAGGAAGCGCTGGAATAATGCTTAAGGTTGGTGAAGGGCTGCTAATGAGTGAGTGGGTTTATTCATTTGTGGTCCCCTTTGCCTCAACTGAACAGAACATCTCTGGAGAAGAAATAATGCAAGCATGGCGCGGCCGAGCCTCAGGCCTATTGGCTGGACAGACGCTCCTGCTTTCCGACAACACTTTGTCAGCTTTTTCAGCCTTCTGGGGTGAACCTTCTGTCGAGTCGGTCAAGGTTGTCCCAGCGGAAGAAATATTAGCTTATGCTTGGGATCACAAACCAGCCTTTGCTTTGATCCCCTTCGAGCATCTAGAGCCGCGCTGGAAAGTATTGGATATCGACGGACAGTCGCCACTTCGCTCAGACTTCGATCCTACCACTTATCCACTAACCATCCCTATAGTTCTGGATGGCGAGATTCAGCTAGTAGAGCTCGCCAGTACGTTGGCTGGAATGGATTCCACCAAACCCATTGTGCCAAAATCAAATTGGGATTCAAACAAACTTACTACCCTAGCCATGACTGGAGTCACTGCTTTGGTGCGAGCAACAGCCTACACGATGGAGCAGCGCAGCATACAGTATCCTGCACGTGATATCGGAGAGATCTTACGGTCTGCAGACATCACCCATATTAGCAACGAAGTACCGTTTGCCAAGAATTGCCCTTTCCCAAATCCAGTTCAGGTGGACATGCGATTCTGCAGTTCTCCACGCTATATCACACTCTTGGAAGAAGTGGGCACTGATATCGTCGAACTGACCGGCGATCATTTCCAGGACTATGGTGCGGCGGCTATGTACAATACATTGGATTTGTATGAAGCACTTGGTTGGCGGTATTATGGTGGTGGTGCCAATCGCAAGGAAGCGCGGCAGGCTGTTATTCTTGAACATAATGGTAACCGGTTCGCATTTATTGGTTGTAATGCCAAAGGTGGCGGCTATGCCCAAGCGTCTGCTAACAATCCCGGTGCTGTGAAATGTGATTATGATTGGCTTGAGAGCGAAATCGCGCGGCTGCGCAGTGAAGGCTACCTGCCGATTATGACCTTCCAGCACTTCGAGTATTACACTTACAAAGCACAACCCAGTCAGGAGCGCGATTTCAAGCGCTTAGCGAGCGCAGGGGCAATCATCGTTAGTGGCAGCCAAGCTCACCAACCACAAGCGTTTGATTTTGTCGACGGTGCATTTATCCATTATGGATTGGGCAACTTGTTTTTCGACCAATTTGAAGTCAACAAAGCGACCCGACAGGGCTTCATTGACCTTCATGTTTTTTACGATGGCCGGCATATCACTACGGAACTTCTTCCAATTATGTTCGTTGATTATGCTAGACCGCGCCCTATGACCGCGACCGAACGTGAAGAGCTGCTCAATGTAATATTTAAAGCAAGTGGCTGGTAGTGTTGAAGAAATTAGCCGGCCTATTTCCTGGCTTCAACGTATAATTGGCAACGTCCAAAATTTTCTCTATTTCAAACACACTTGGAGGTAGGCATGGGATTACAGCCTGATCATTGGATTCGAAAAATGGCACTAGAACAAGGGATGATAGACCCTTTTGAACCTGGTCAGGTTCGGGATGGTGTAATCTCATATGGTGTCTCGTCATACGGATATGATATCCGTGTTGCTGATGAGTTCAAGATATTTACAAATGTCCATTCTGCAATTGTTGACCCAAAACATTTTGATCCTAAATCCATGGTAGATTTCAAAGGTGAGATATGCGTTATTCCACCGAACTCTTTTGCACTAGCTCGCACGGTTGAATATTTCCGCATCCCGAGAACGGTTCTTACTGTATGCGTGGGAAAAAGCACCTATGCGCGCTGCGGGATCATTGTCAATGTAACCCCATTTGAACCGGAATGGGAGGGTTACGTCACGCTGGAAATCTCTAATACCACCCCTTTACCCGCAAAGATTTATGCAAATGAGGGGATTGCTCAGGTCCTATTTTTTGCAGGAGATAGTGAGTGTGAAATCTCTTACGCAGACAAAAAGGGGAAATACCAATACCAGAAAAGGATCGAGCTTCCTAAAATGTGATTCGCCCAGAATTATCCATCAACTCGCTGTCCCACGTTTACCCAGACATATTGGATCCGCATGAAATTTAATGAACGAGTGGTGAATTTACAACCTGAAGGGGCGTATGCAGTACTGGCGCGTGCAAAGGAGTTGGAAGCCCGTGGACGGGAAGTTATCCATCTGGAGATTGGACAACCGGACTTCCCCACTTTTGAACATGTTAGCCAACATGGAATAACTGCTATCAAAGAAGGCCAAACGCGTTATAGCCCTCCAGCTGGATTGCCAAGTTTACGCGAAGCGATCGCAGCTGTTGCAGGACGCTGTCGTGGTATTAATATTGCTCCCAATCAAGTAGTTGTTGGCCCTGGTGCGAAACCTGGATTATTTTTCCCGACAATGGCATTAGTTGGACCGGGTGATGAGGTTATTTATCCTGATCCAGGTTTTCCTACCTATGCCGCGATGGTAGCGGTAGCCGGAGGTATTCCGGTGCCCGTACCCCTGCGTGAAGAGCAAGGTTTTTCTTTTGACATCGCGGAATTTGATCGGCTGGTGAACGAGCGCACCAAACTGATCATCATCAACTCACCAGCAAATCCCACCGGTAGTGTAATGCCAATTGAAGATTTGGAGCATATCGCAGCAAAAGCAATCCAATTTAATAGCTGGGTGATCTCGGATGAGATTTACGCTCGCTTTTCATATGATGACCAATCAGTTCCCAGCATCGCAGCTCTTCCAGAAATGAATGCTCGAACAATCATCGTTGATGGTTTCTCGAAGACATATGCGATGACCGGTTGGCGGTTGGGATACGGGATCATGCCGGAGGAATTAGCAGAGCGAGTCGCATTGCTACTCACACATTCGATTGGCTGCACGGCAACTTTTACACAGATAGCTGGCATTGCTGCACTGACTGGTGATCAGGCAATGGTGTCTGATGTTGTGGCTGAATTTCAGCAGCGACGAGATCGGATGGTTGCAGGTTTGAACGCGATTCCGGGTTTACAATGCCAGGTACCCCAAGGCGCGTTCTATGCCTTTCCTAATGTCAGTTCACTTGGGGCTGCATCCGTTGAAATTGCCCGCCGCTTGCTGGATGAGGGAGGTGTAGCGGTTCTACCTGGAACAGACTTTGGGCGCTTCGGTGAAGGATACTTGCGGTTGTGTTATGCAACCTCGCTGATGAAGATCGATTTGGCGTTGGAGCGTATTGCGCAGGTATTATCTTGAATAAGTGCACAGTATGGATGATTTGAAGGTATACGGTAGGGCTTCTGTCCATGATTTTCTTGCAGACAGGATGGTCTACCGCAACTTGGTCCCCTATGATAAGAAGCTTGCAGCTCTTCCAGAGATGGAGCAAATTATTGGTCCGCCCAATGGCACTATTCCCAGGAAGAGTGAACCAGCATATGCACAATTCATGGTTCAGTTGTTGAAGCAGGCTCTTCAGTGTGCGGATTCTCCTGTTAGCATCGATCGTCTTGTATTAATCGGCGATACGCGCTTAAACGATAGCAATGCATTTTTAAATATCTGCTGGGCTGGTGATTGGCCAGGAATAGCTTTCATTGGTGCAGAAAGCAAGGAACCACAACAAGTCGAGATCGTTTCGCATGGACACCACCGTAAGGTGTACTTTTCTAATCGCTGGAACTTATTGAGCGATTTTAGCGAATTTTGTCTTCGCCAAGGTATGATCATTGATGAGCACACTGCCGTGATTATTGACTTGGATAAAACTGCAATTGGTGCGCGCGGTCGTAATGACCATGTCATCGATCATGCACGGGTGCAGGCAGTTCGTGAAACAATTTCAAAATTACTGGCGGAAGAATTTGACGACCTTAGTTTCCAGACCGCATATAGTGAACTAAATCGGGTCGAGTTCCATGATTTCACTGCAGACAATCAAGATTACTTGGCATACATATGTTTAATAATTGGATCAGGGATGTATTCGTTGGTAGATATTTTGAGCGACATACGCAGCCGATCAATCACGACTTTTAGGCAGTTCATCGATCGGGTTAATGGCCAATCAAAGGAACTAACAAATGAACTTGCCGAGATCCATCGTGAAATCTATGCCAATATTGAGGAAGGGGATCCAACGCCATTTAAACCTTTTCGACGGTGTGAGTACCTAACCACTATAGCTCGGATGGGGAATGTGGACGAATCGGTAGGTTTACCAGAGCTGTTAGCTCATGAAATCCTCATCACCCAAGAAGTCAGGGAATTGGCATTACGGTGGCAGAGGAAGGGGGCTCTTCTATTTGGGATGTCAGATAAACCAGATGAGGCTTCGATCCCAACCGAGGCTTTGGCTTCCCAAGGATATCTACCTATCCATCAAACTGAAACTCATGCGGTCGGGACATGATCTAGACGATATAGCGTACGATCGCTATTATGTTTGAAGGGGCGGCATTATCAGGACCACCCCTTGTTTGATGTACTGATCATGTGATCTTTCATTGTCCGGTTGTGCTTTCGGCTGGTTCAACTGCCTCGACAACAGCTTCCGTAGCACTTGGTTCCTCTGGGACAATGAGCAGCATGATGATATAGGCAATGAAACCTGGACCTCCAGCTAACGCGAAGACAACAAATGCAACGCGGATCAGGGTTGGATCTATCCCAAAGTAATCAGCGATACCACCACATACACCACCAATCATTCGCTCTTGCCGTGATCGATATAGTTTCTTGTAATCCTCAGACATGCTATTTTCTCCTCAAAACTGGTTTCTACATCTATCTACGCTTGATTTGCAGGAAAGTTGCATACATTTGAAAGCTAGATCACTGCTACACTAAGCAGGCCCTCCACCAAAGCACCCGAGTCCCACAGGATCATTTGGTTGGGGAAATGCCGGTTGACGAGCTCCAGAATATACTGGCGATGACCAGCAGGTATATGCTCTGATTTGCAACACAGAGATTGATGCATACCAGATGAGGAAACGGAAATTGCAGAATGTTACATTTATACTTGGGTATGACTGGGGGAGATGCAGGTTTTGATAATCTATGTTGGCATGGTTTCTACAAATATGGTTTCGATCGTTAGGGTATGAGTTGGGCTATCCGTTCGTTGGCAAGTTTTACGTAATCCGCATTAAGCTCGTACCCAACAAAATTCCGACCCGCTCGCATCGCTGCAATAGCAGTTTGCCCACTGCCCATAAAGGGGTCAAGGACGACTTCATTCTCAAATGAATATAATTGGATCAATCGAAATGGAAGCTCAACCGGGAATGGAGCGGGGTGGCCGATTTTTCTTGCCGATTCGGCCGGGAAGGTCCAAATACTCTTTGTCCATTCTAAGAAATCATCACGTTCGATAGTGTCCCTCCGATTGAAAATTCTTCCTCTTCCAAACATGCCTTTAGAAAATACGAGTATATATTCGTGGATATCCCGCAAGGTTGGATTACCGGCAGATAGCCAGCTTCCCCAGGCAGTTGAAGCGCTAGCACTGGCGCCTTTATTCCAAATGATTTCACCCCTCATCAGGAATCCCAACTCGAAAGCGTCATTAATGACTAATGCGTGCAGTGGGATATATGGCTTTCGCCCGAGATTTGCTAAATTAATGCAGAGACGCCCGCCCGGAACAAGCACACGGGATACCTCCAGCCATACCCGTTTTAGAAGTTCGAGATAATCTGACAGGGTGAGATCTTCATCATATTCTTTTCCAACATTGTACGGCGGAGATGTAACCATCAAGTGAACACTCGAATCAGGAATTTGTCGCATTTGTTCTGCGTTTCCACAGATAATGTGGTTAAGGATATTTGCAGGGATTGGGTTTTCGACGTGTGGACCCGGTTGTTCTTCGGGCAACTTATCGTAAAGCTGGCTTCCATAGAAAGTACTAGCATCATGACTGCTGCGACCTGCAGAGCCAAAGGAACTTGTACTGGTTTTTGTGCGGCTTTGCTGCTTATTCGCCATGCAACCCACTCCTGTTTGAAATTAAGGGTAGTCCTGGAAAAGTTTATCTCACTATTCTAGTTATTGTGGGGCTGTCACATACCAGAAAAGCGTAGTGCTTGATCAGGTGACAACTTTTGGTGGATTAATTGATGCTCATGAGCGGTTCGCTTACGAGCCGCTTCATAAGCGAAATAAAAAAGAGCCCCACTTTTTGGACTATCGAGGTTCATCCAGGTATGAGAATCACGAGGTAGCATTCGTCTCAAGATGGGGACAAATATTGGGAAAAACGCCAGCGCTTCCCAAGGGAAGTATATCCTACCGGATCGTAATCCTGGATCCTCCAATAAGCCTGAATCCAAAGGATTTATAAGATGAGCGCGTGGTTTTTGATCCTTGGGAAGCCGCCTTTTTCCTGTAGCCCCAGAAGATTTTTCCACCCAAAGAGCAGTGTAATTGCTGTGGGCATAAAAATCTTGCACCGCATGTGTTATTCGTCCGAAAGCCTGCCAGGCGGCTGTTGGGTCAGTTATTCGCGACAATTCACGCCAGATATGATGTCTTTGCTGCCTGACATATTCATTCCCCTCTGCAAATAAGCTGTCGTCGAAGTGATATTCCGGATGCCCAATTAAACCACGCAGGTTATCTTGTTTTAGGTTCGAGGTAATGATCGTTTCTAATGCAGCCGGAGAAAAAACATTGTTTAGGGAGGTGAGAGTGATTTGACGGTGGTAGTGAGCAATCATCCTTGTATCCGGAAAGTGCTTGGTATCGGTCTTGAGTGGTCGTGATCTGCCAGGCAAGCGATTTTATCATGGTAGAGGATTTACACAGATCAGTGCTTTAATTTTCTCGAAGGTTGCAGGACCTATACCGGATACTTCTTGGATCGCCTCGATAGTTGAAAAGGGGCCATTTTCTTGACGGTAGGAGATGATCTTTTGGGCTTTATCTGTTCCGATACCAGGGAGGGAATCCAGTTCTTCAAATGAAGCGGTGTTAATGTCGATCAGGTCGCGCGGATTCTCGCCAAGGTCATTTGGAATGGCTTCGTTGGGGAGTGTATTCAAATTTGACGTGCTTGTCGGATCTTTATAAGGGATAGGCAGCGATTGACCGTCTTGCAAGTAGTCAGCGAAGTTGAGGGATGCAGTATCACCATCAGGGGACAACCCTCCAGCTGCAGTTAATGCATCTCTTACTCGGCTGTTGGGAGGCAGGCTGTATACGCCTGGATTTACTACGGCTCCTTTTACATGGACAATAATTGGCGGTACAGTCGGTGGCGGTAATAAATGTACTGGCTCACCTCTGGGCTGGCTGCTCACCAAGAGAATGACCCCAGTTGCTAGCAATCCGATCAAAAGACCGAAGACGATCAACCCAGCTCCTGTCCACCAGGTTTTCATCCTCCAACTCCTGCAGACACGGCTAAAATACTCGTTATGTGGAACGGTTCTTGTGGTTAGGTTATTAGTGTTATTCACACTGGGGTGATTATTGGTTTAGCTTGGTGCTCAACCCCATACGTTGATTTGTAGCGTCAATATGCAGAACTCGAACCTGAACGATTTGACCCTCATTGAAACAATCGTTTATCTCAGCACCATCATCCAATACAATTTCTGATATATGTATTAATCCATCCAAACCGTCTTCAAGGCGTGCGAACACACCAAAAGGTACCACACTCGTTATCGTTGCTTCAGTGATTTGTCCAGGTGAGTAGCGTTCTGCTGCTGATGCCCACGGATTTTGAGTAAGTCGCTTCACGCTTAATGCGACTCGTGAGCGTGCTTGATCGACACTGATAACGAAGACTCTCAATTCTTGGTTGTATTGGATCGCATCGGCGGGATGGCGAACTCTGCCCCACGAGAGCTCTGAAACATGGACTAAACCTTCGACACCCCCTAGATCGATAAATACACCAAAGTTAGTAATATTGGTTACCCTGCCCGTGATGACGTCTCCAGGATGAAGATTGTTCAACAGCTCGTTGCGGCTTCCCGGTGTAGCTTGGGCTGCGCGTTCTGAGAAGACGACTCTGCCTCGGTCTTGATCGCACTCGATTACTTTCAATTTAATTTGTCGATTAACGTATGATGCTAGGATCTCTTGATGTTCCTCTACGCTCGAATCATTGGAGATTTCCAGAAGATGGGAGATCGGTACAAAGCCCTGTAGTCCATCCCCACTGACAAGCAAACCGCCCCTATTATGACCGCTTACATTGAGCGTGAACACTTCATCTTGTTGGTATAGTTTCCGGGCTGCATCCCAGTCGACAGACTGGAGGACTGGTTGTTCATCACTTTCTTTTGAAGAGTCATCACCTGAAACATGGATCTCTGTTGAGATAGTGCGCGGTTCTTGTTGAGGCTCGTCTTCGGTTAGAACAGCTTCCCACCAGGATTCATCCAATGGCGGAATTCCATCTTCCACGTCTTCTTGGTATCCATAAGCCGATTTGTTTACCATTAAACCCACCTTTTTATATGTTAATAACTTTAGCTTGATTCATATCTGCTGTCTTCTGGTTTTCACTAATTGCTTCGCGTTCCATGTCGACGATGGCATGGGCAACCGCCTCGATGGCAACGCGTTGTTTACGGTATAGGTCAGCTTCGGAGACGGCCAGGCGAAGTGCAACCTCGCGCACTTTACGCCCCTGCATAAATTTGAGCTCAAGGATATTATACAAAATCCATTCGGCGGTAAATCGTCGCTCTCCCTCTGGGCGGACCCGTTCAATCGCTTCACGTAATGTGGCACGCAGAGCATTCGTGGTGTTTCCGCCATGTTCGCCCATTGCTTGTTGGACGACCTGAAGATGTAGAAGCGGGCTTTCTGTCAGCTTAGGACCGCCCCAATAATGGGTCAGTGCGTCTTTAACTACGCTTGAAATGTTGTATTCTTCCATCGCGATAGGCTGACCAGCTAATGTGTCTGCCATGGAACTCCGATCCTCATATCGGGTGGCTGCGCGCAAACTTTGTATCAGCTCAACATCAGTGGTTAGTGCCTCTAAGGAGCTGAATACCAGCTGTTGTGATTTGCGATCTTCTAAAGCTTGTGCCGCACGTTGGGTTAACAAAGTGAGTGCCTCTGCTTGCTCGGAGTCGATCTCGGTCCGCTCTTGATGTGTAACTCCTAATAATCCCAATAACTCATGATCTTCTGCTTGTGAGAATAAAGGTACGAGCCAGTAGGCTCCCCAGGAGAATAAGCCATCCTTCAGCTCACTTTGGGAAATCTGTCCTAAGACTTCAGTCGATAAATCCTCCTTCTCCAAGAACTTTCTATCGCCGACAGAAACCACCAGGTCCACCCCCTGCAATCCTATCGAAGCTATAAAAGCGGTTTGAGATTGTAGACGATCACAGACAGCTGCTGAGACAGATTCTAGGAATTGTTTAAGGTCTCCGGTGGTGAGCTGGCGCTCCTCGAGCTTCTGTAGAAGTTCAATTTCCTTCCTGTCCGCGCCATGGAAGAGCCAGCGTTCCCATACCGGAGCAGCCAGGGTAATAGTGTACTCAAACACCAGTAGGGTAGCTACCATAACAATAGGCACATAAGTATTATATGGCAGGTCGTACCTTTGCCCGATACGGCGCACTAAGGTTGTGATTGCTAGAACAGAAGACGCCGTAACTGGACCGCGCATGATCCACTTGAATAGACGCCTTTTAACGACACGATCTGGCCATGGTACCCCAAAGAAAGCGACCGCATATGCCATGAGGACCAGCAGAATAGATACGAGAATATTGCTGAGAGTGGTCGTTGCCCAAAAGATTATCTGATGATCTGCGGCGATATTGGAGCCGAAGAGCAAGTAGGGGTATGACCCAAGAGCTGGTGCCAGCGAGCCGACCATTAAGTAACCCATTCGGCGCCGCCCAGCACTCGTTGACGTACGTTGGTATGCCCGGACGATATTGACCCAGGTCCATAGTATCATCCCGGCATAATAAGCAGTAAAAAACCATGTTAAAGCTGTTCTTTGAAGATGGGGAGCTGGTTCTCCGCTGACATCTACAGGTCCGACCAACAAGGCGAAAGGTAGCGTAATCAGGAAAATAGCAGACACCAAATAGGCCAGCCTTACCGCTAGGCGCCTTCTGCCGCGGGAAGGCTGGCCTGTTGTCGCGAGGAGCGAATCAGATAGGTGAAGATATGAAGCAGGTAAAAAAATGATGCCAACCCATTGGATACGCAACCAAAAATCTAAGCCGGAAGAATTGGTAACAGTCGAGCCGATAGCATCAGCAACATATATAATAACCAAACTTATCAAGATAACCGCAAATGAGCGCGTTACTCGATCCCGCAGATTGAAAGAGAGCACATATAGCAGCAGCGAGAACGCGGTAATCGCAATCCCCGCTGATAAGAGTTGATTGAGGGTCTGTAAGGACGTGATGATGTTCGCCGACATCTGAATATATACTATTACAAACTTACCAGGAAAATAAAGCAGCTATACATAGCTTCCATTCTATTCGCATACTTGTGACTTATATCAGCGCAGGAGTTTGCCATAGAAGAGTGCGATATCGCTGTTTGCATAGTAGCGGTCATTGTAACCACAAAAATCGAAACCGAGCTTTTGCGCTAAACGGATAGCAGCATAATTCTTGGGCTGCACTTCCATGACAATTCTGCGGGTGTTGTTTCGGAATCCAAACTCTTGTGCGGCTAGAACAAGTGCGCTGCCGATTCCCTGTCTCCGGGCACGACCGTTTACAGCCAGATCTCTGATCCAAGTTGTCGCAGGTGCCACCCCCAACATCACACTGATATAGCCAACGGTCTCACCTTCATGAAGGGCGACCAGTATACCGGACCTTTGTGTCCACTCATCGGCTAGATTAACTACCGGTCGGGGATATTCCACCCTTACAGAGCGCGGCAGGTGAATTTCGCGGAACCTTACACCAACCTGGTGATCCTCAGCGTCGAGCTCCATTTGCCACACATATTCACTGGAGTAATTGTGTTCGATTTTGGTTAAGAGAGGTATATCTGATGCGGTCGCGGGACGGATTTCAATTTCAGGCATAGTTTTTCCTATTTCGTTACGTAGTTTCTTCAGTGACCAGCACCTGGATTATACAGCGTGGCAGCGATGTCCCTAAGTTGTCAGTCACTACAAGACTGAGTTGGTGATACCCTGGTGGAAGTAAGCTGGTGTTCCAGATGCCTAGAACATCTGCATTCACCTTTTTATTCCCCGCTAGGATAGTCAACCAGTTCTGTTCTTCGGGTCTCTTCATTTCGAGTTTGTAAAAACCGAAGTTAGGTATATCTGCTGAACCCATAATATCCCTGGCACCGCTGATATTTTCATCATTCATCGGTGAAGTTATCTCGATCTGATCAGGGATACACCCGTTATCGGATGATGTAGGGGCGGGAGTATTGGTAAATCCGACTGCTGAAGAAGTCGCTTCGATTTCTGGTGTACCAGCCGGTATTGTGATGCTCGGGGAAGCAAGCAAGTCTAAAGTTGGTGTCAGCAATGGCACCGCACCTGGAACGGTTGGCGCGACAAAAGATACCATGACAAATTCCACTAATGCCAAGGTGAGGATCAAAGCAATAATGCTGGCGGCTTGGTTGAGCCGTGATTGTGCGCTGTCGCGCTCCAATCCAAAGGAAGATCCGCGCAGTTCTTGCCAAGCGAGAATAAATTTTCGCACATAAATTATCCCCCCAAGCCCCAATAAAAAGTATACCCACACCTCATAGGCTCGTAAAAAGCGTAGTGCATCTTCCATGCTGTGCCTTATCTACCTGTAATATGCTGCTTTTGCACTTCATTCTTTACTGTAAAAAATCGATAGTAAAAACCCCATGACTACAATTGCCGTAAAACGCTCCTGATCATTGCTTGCAGTTTGGGGGCAATAATTTTGCCGGCTTCGATAACTTCCTCGTGAGTGGTGATTGTATTACCATCTAAATTCGCCTTATTGCTGATGCCCGATATGCCTAGAACGCGCGTACCCCCGTGGCGAGCGGCTGTAACTTCTGGTACCGTGGACATGCCAACGGCATCTGCCCCAATTCCACGTAGAAAGCGTAAATCAGCTGGTGTTTCAAAAGAGGGTCCCGCCAAGCAAACATATACACCTTCACGGGGAGTGATATTCTTATCTTTACCAACATGGCGAGCCAAATCAGTTAATTCTCGATCATAGGCTTGGCTCATGTCTGGAAATCGTGGCCCTAACTCATCAAGGTTTGGTCCTCTAAGCGGGGTTAACCCGCTCATTCCCATCAAGTTCAAGTGGTCGGTGATAAGCATTAAATCGCCAGGCACAAAATTGGGATTTACACCTCCCGCGGCATTAGTAACGATCAGATATTCAATACCCAACCGCTGCATTACTCGTATGGGCAGCCCGATTTTTGACATATCATAGCCTTCGTAGTAATGTGCACGCCCTTGCATGGTGATGACAGCCTGTCCTTCCAAGCTTCCAATTACGAGTTGACCTTGATGTCCCATGACCGTCGAAACTGGCCAAGGCGGAATCTCACTGTAAGGAATCCTGATAGCTGATTCGATCGATTTTGCTAATTCACCCAATCCCGAGCCTAAGATGATACCAACTTTAGGATTTACAGAAATTCGCTCACGAATTGAGGTGGACAAATCATCGATTTGCGTGAGAGTGTAGTAGTCAGTCATTAAGTCTCCATTACTCTGCGTTAGATGTGAAAGCAAATTCTATTCTTTCGCATTGGACGAATATGGTGCAAATAGCGACATGTTGGTGACGTTGTGGAGGGAAGGACGACTATGCAGTACCTGCGTTAATCAATCTTTCTACCCCGCCAATACAACGAAAATTATTATAACATGCCCAATATTTTAAGATAGCAAACTAGGTCGGAAGGCAATCAATCATCAATATGATTGCATTGAGATATCAGTTTTTCCTTTGCTATTATTTTGTTGTGCATTCAATTGGCATACGATCCCATAACATCTTTGAATATCTTCACTGCCTGCTCGATGTCGTGGTCGTTGATCCAATAATGGGTTACGAGACGGAAACGTCGGTCTCCAACAGCTCCGACCTGTAGCCCTTGGACACTTAGTTTTGCAGCTACCTGGGGTGACGTGACATTGATGGAGCTGTCTAACTCACAAAAAATCATATTGGTGAAAGGTGTGCCCAAATCCAGATTGATGCCGGGAATATTTTCTATTCCTGCAGCTAATTGTTGAGCCCGGATATGATCTTCTTCCAAACGATCTGCTATTGTCTCGAGGGCGGTGATGCCTGCCGCAGCGAGGATACCTGACTGGCGCATTCCACCACCAAGCATCTTTCGGATGCGGTGGGCACGCTTGATGAACTCCTTCGAACCACATACAACTGATCCAACTGGCGCACTTAAGCCTTTACTTAAACAAAAAGTCACCGAATCAACAGGTGCGGTCAAATCGCTTACTGGCACGTTCAATGCGGCCGCGGCGTTAAACAGGCGTGCCCCATCTAGATGGAGCGCAAGGTCATGATGTCGGGCAAGCTCTCCGACCGCGTGAGTGTATTCTACAGATAATGCGACGCCACCACAACGGTTATGAGTATTTTCAATCGCGATCAGTCTGGTTATGGGGAAGTGCGGGTCATCAGGACGGATAGCAGCTTCAATGTCATTGAGTGACATGGTGCCATCTGGATGGTTGTACAGCTGTCGTGAATGAACGCCACCTAATGCGGAGATGCCGCCAGCTTCATATAGGAAGGTATGTGCCTTATCTCCCAAGATCACTTCATCACCGCGGTTGCATTGTGCGAGTAATGCTACCAGGTTTCCCATCGTGCCTGAAGCGACAAATAATCCTGCTTCCTTCCCCAGTCTTTCTGCCGCCATCCCTTGCAGTCGATTTACTGTCGGATCCTCCCCGTACACATCATCACCTACCGGTGCATTTGCCATGGCTTCTCGCATCGTAGGTGTTGGTTTAGTAACTGTGTCTGAACGCAGATCGATGTAATCCATTCCTATACTCCTTTCTCCTGATGTAATCCTATTATGACATTTGTGTGGTTTCAATATCTGACGATTGTAAAAGGATTATAGTTTGCTCGAGTTCGGTGGCCAGGGCAGCCTCGAATGTGTGTGGTTCTTCCTCGCCAAGCAATTTAATCGCCAACCGCTTGGCATGTAAAAAATGGCGTTGGAGGGGGATGGTCGCTTTATGGTTGCCGTAAATCCTATCCCCTGCGACTGGGCATTCGAGGAATTTCATATGCAAGCGTATCTGGTGGGTCCGCCCAGTAATGGGGTGGATTTCAAGGAGTGTATGTTTCTTGAAATTTTCCAAAGTGCGGTATTCGCTGATAGCGTCACGACCTTTTAAAGGGTTTACCACAGCCATCAGCTTGCGGTTGTGCGGGTCACGCCCTATTGGCGCTTCAACGCGGCCAGAAGGCGTGGGTGGTCTACCGTCCACCAATGCGGTATAGATTTTCTCTACCTGCCGACTGCTGAACTGGTTCTGCAGCCAGCGGTGAGTGGGATCGTTCTTGGCAAGCAAAATTATCCCGGATGTGTCCTTATCCAAGCGGTGCACGATCCCGGGTCTCGCTTCACCGCCCACACCCTCCATGGCAGGTGCATAAGCAAGGGCAGCGTGTACTAATGTGCCGCTTTCATGCCCCGCTGATGGGTGCACTACCATTCCGGCTGGTTTATTAACAACGATCACATCGTCGTTCTCAAATATGATTTCTAAGGGAATGTTCTCTGGTTTCAGATCGCTGGGGGCTTGAGGTGGGATTAATATCTCAATTCGCACTTTACCGCTGAGAACTTCACTAGATTTGGATATTGTTCTTCCCTCGACCTTGACGTATCCAGCTTTAATTAAGGATTGCACTCTGGAGCGGGAGAGTTCTTGCAGGCGTGTTGCCAGATATTTATCGATGCGTTGTGATTGGCTGCTTGTATACTCGAGTGTAATTCGCTGTTCACTCACCCTGTTATTCCTCCGATGGAGGTGGGGTTGATGCATTGAGCTGCTCAGCCATGCTTTCTTCTAGGGATAGCTGTTGTTGTCGTTCTTTGCGTTCTTTCAACAACATTCCCAGGATTAATAACGCAGTTCCCACAGAGATGCTAGCATCTGCGATATTGAAAACCGGGAAAATCCACACGGAGATGAAATCCGTTACTAAACCGGAATTTATTCGATCAATGAGATTGCCAAGCGCTCCACCAAGTTGCATACATAGTGCAAATCGAATCAGCCAGTCCTCTGGCGGTATTTGGGGGAAATAGTAAATTATCGCTATGGCGACTAGGACCGCTAGGATGGAAAAAATGCTGTTCATCCCTTGGAAAATACCAAATGCTGCGCCTGAGTTTTCAATGTAAAGTATGCGTGCGTAAGGTATCAGCCAATGCCAGGGTGCCCATATATCGCCTAAATCCAGATTGGCACGCACAGTTACTTTACTCCATTGATCCAAGACGACAACAAATCCAGCCATCGTAAGAAGAAATATATAATCAACCAGCTTTCGTTTCAAACCATGTCTCCGTTTTTTTTGGATATTGGGACCCACATTTTACCTCAGGAGAGATCGATGGCTTGCATGGCAATCGCGCCGCTTTGGAAATATATTGGCCATTTTGGGGTTTGAGAAGCAAGTGTACTGAGTAGTTTTGCCTGGATAGTAATCTTGTCTGAATCTGAGATGCATATCAAATGGGCACGGCAGTGTTCTTTACAATCACTCGCACCAAATCCAGCCACCGGAGATGAAGCCTCGGACAGATTTTCTACAGTCTGTGTCCAGCAGCATTCAAGTTTTTTGGATGCGTAGCTGAAGTATACTGCTTCAACTTGGCTGTATCGAATCAGATAATCACAATGCCAGTGTCGAGTACCACTTCCGACCAGATGCCGGCGAATACGGGCGGCAACCCCACCAGATCCGAATGCGCTCCCAAAGTACAAGTATATGCCAGGTTGAAAAGAATAGCGCACAAGCTGGCCAATTCTTATATGCCGTTTTTGTGAGAGCGATAGTTTCAGAATATACGTACCAGGCGAGGAGCGAAGCAAAATTTGACTCCCTTTTTTAATCATTTCTACTGGCCAGTATATCGTAGCAGTCGTGCGGTATGGGGCAATCTGGGTGTTTAGAGTAGACACAAAAGATACTGTGACATCCTGAATGCCCCAGTATCTGAGAATATCGAAATGGGTTAGACTTTATTGGGAAATGAGGTGGGGCTTCTTGAATAGGTAAAGAGTTGACCCAAGGGCCAACAGGGAGAGAAACAGCGCCACCCGTACTGGGTGCTTACCCTGTGATGCTGCCGTAAACGTCGTAAGCTGAACTGCAGTTGGGCTGGTGCCTCCAGAAATAGTGACTTTTGTTAAATCTTTAACATCGATACATGAAACTGTGTTGGCGTCAGTGTCGCGGTCTTGATGCCCCATCGGGCAAGCTTCCCACTCGACACCGCTCCATATCGCTTGGTAAGTTGTGGTTTCGTCACCGATTTCGCTTTGTTCGAATTCACTCTGGTCGTATTTTAGAGTTACGTCTGCTTGGTACCCTGAACCATTGACTGTGACATTATAGTGGCGTTTAACGGGCACCACACCATCGATGATTAACCCTTCCGGGTCCCAAGCACCAGGGTATGCTCGTACCGTTACTTGGGACACGGAACCAAGCTCTTGGAACCGGATTTGGGCACCAATTTCTGGAGCAAAGGTGTAATCTACATCCGCGTTCCCAATATCAATAGTTTCCTCATACCCACATTCTGTCTGCAGGACCTGCTGCCCAGTGGTGTAATTTGCTGTCCAGGCGTAAAGGTACCCGTTATAAGGGATCAATTGGGCGAGGATATTTTTGGAATCACCTAAGCCACTGCCACCGACCTGTTCCCAGTCGACAAGTGCCCCATTCCCATCCAGCAATCCTGTGGTTCGCCATAATTCAAGACCAGTAGTTTTATTGGTTAGCGCAACGTATAGCGCGTTATTGTAAGTGGTCGCTGTGTCGACTGAGACTGCGAAATTGTTCGCATCTCCATCCATACCTGGCATATTGACCTGCTGCCAGGTACCCTGGTTGCCCCCTAGACTGCGGTATATCACAATCCCATTCGTGTTTCTTGCCGCTATGTACAAGTATCCATCAAGTTCTCCCAAAATATTTACCCGATAGCTGCCCGATTCACCGCTAAATATTTCTTCCCAACTCGGGGTCCCCGCGAGACTTGATGTGCGGTATAGCTTGCCTATGTCGTCGTCATAATTGCTGTATAGTGGTCCGACATGGTGGGTTCCGAAATAAATCGCACCATCGTAAACGTACCCTGACCACACTTGTGTATTGCGCGGATTTGCAGACGCTTCTCCAAAACCGCTGACATTCTTCTGCGTCCAGGTTGAGCCGTCTGATGTGCACCACACTTGAGCACCAACCGACCAGTTTTGAGTGCCACCGCATAGATGCCCATCAAACACCTGCATATCCTTAAAGTTTATGTTATCGGTTGATCCGAAACCTGGTCCGATTCCTGCGGTCGTATTCTCCCAGGTTCCAGGATTGCCATTTGGGCTGCGGAAGACGCGGGTTCCATAACTGCTGGTACCACCATTCGCTACACTCGCAAACATATACCCATTGAACTCAGCCAAACTGTCGATATGATCCGCTTCAACAACATTCTGGATACCAAATGGGTAGCCTTGTGGATCAGCGGCTACTTCTTCCCAATCACTTTGACTGGTGGGGATTTGGACACCTTGCTTCGAACGCCAGATTCGGGCCCCATAGATGTTGTCCCCTTCCATCCCCAGGTAAAGCTGTCCATTAAACTCCAATACCTCAAATGCCTCTTCACTGGAGTAGCTGGTATTCGAACCTGTATCCATGCCAAAAGCATCATCATTCACTTGGGAAAATGGCTGGCATCGGAGCGAGACGTTTGCTAGAGTGGCTGCCTGCCCAATTTGGGCTGGATAAACTCCAAGTGTAGCCATAAGTAAAACTCCCAGCAGGCAGCAGCTTATGGCAGCCCTGAAATTATGTTGGGTGAATCGTAAGTTGAAATGGTTGGATCGATTGGTGAGGCTGAAGCTGTTCATACGACTCATCTCCGGGTATTTCGGTTTTTACGGGTCGTGCACGCCATACTCCGGAGCTATGAGAGTCACTCTACTCTTCGGCAGCTTGGCGATCATAACCATTTTTAGTGGCCGTAGACCCATAGCTTTGCGTCCCCGGCTTTCACCGGGTATGCCTATTCGGTGTAGATTATTGTATTGTTGTGTTTTGATGTGGTTGGCAGCGGTTAACGACCCAAACACATACATATTCAGCTGTACTTTCTATTAACGGATAAGAATCGCTGGAAATAACGAGCTAATAAACTTGTTAAGTTCCTTGTTCATGTCCCCCGAACATTTAATCAATATTTATGTACAATAATTGGCTTATCAGAAATGACCAACAAAATCGATTTGGTGGGC
>JBFENN010000014.1:0-33125 GCA_041551115.1 Anaerolineales bacterium | reverse complement strand
TTCCAAAATCTTCAGACCTTCTGGACACCCTAAAACTTATCGCAATCGACACCTACCGACCAGGTCACCATCTCGAGCTTGTTATGGATGACGAAAGGGGAGGTCAAACTATGGCTTTTTTAGTCCACGAATAGAAATCTGCACGACGGGCATCAGATCAGTTTTGCACTAGGATAGAACACCCTCTCTCTAGGGTTATATAAGGAAAATCATGAAGAAATTTGTTGCTGTAGCCGGAAATATTGGAGTCGGGAAATCCACCTTGGTCACTATGTTAAGTGCGAAGCTTGGTTGGCAGCCCTTCTTCGAACCGGAGGGGGAGAACCCGTACCTGGCAGATTTCTATAAAGATATGCATGCTTGGGCATTCCATTCGCAAGTTTTTTTCTTGACCCGGCGGTTGAAAGCTCACAGAATGCTCGCCGTTCACCCTACTTCTGCGATCCAGGATCGCAGTGTATACGAAGATGCAGAGGTTTTTGCACGAAATTTATTTACCCAAGGATTACTAAACCAGCGCGATTACACAGCCTATTGCGAGCTGTATCAAGTGCTAACGGAATTCCTGCCACCACCTGATCTGATTGTCTATCTACGAGCTACGACTCCCACGCTGCTACAAAGGATTGCCAAAAGAGGCCGGGATTACGAACAGGAAATTGCACCAAGTTATTTATCCCAACTAGAAAACCTTTACGAAGAATGGATCCAAAACTTCAGCTACTGTCCAGTACTAACTGTCCCATGTGATAACCTCGACTTCGTGGCACACTCAGTGCATCTTGACCTAATCGTTCAGAAAATCCAGGAAAAGTTAACTGGAAAGGACGAGGTAATTTTTAAACCTCAAGAGATAGGCACAAACACGACGGGGAGAGTTCAAGAATAACCCAGCCAACACTTTCGGGATGTAGCCCTCGACATGAAATTAGTGTTCATCCCAGGCAATAGCCCCACAGGTTATGTTTGTGCTTAAGGTGTGGTGAACTTCCCCTTTGTATTAATATTGTAGGTTGTCTCTTTCAACCGTCAAAGGTCCACTTGCGCGTTGACGCGACCCTGAATTCAATACAATCCAATTGCATAAACGATGTGAATGATTTATGCCTAGTATGTATCGACTGCAATTTCAGCATGCTGTTTACCAGCTATATCTAGATGAATACATGCATCGCATACCAATTCAGCATATAAATTGCACCAGTTGTGTAGCCCATGAACCAGCACAAATCTGGCAGAGAATGAAGTAATTTGCTATTAATCAACATATTAGGTTTCACCACTTCATCTGGGGTAGAATTTTCCAAGTCAACAACAATATTATATGTTATTGGTCATCCATTATGGACAATCAAGCAACACGCCGGCGTCATGCAAAACCAATATTTATTTACGTCTCGCAAACAGCGATCAGTGTGTTTGCGGGTTTTGCATTATTCGTCGCAGTGTTAATCACCGCGCTGATCGGATTCAACCTAGAATATTCAGGCCGTATTTACCCTGGCATCCGTCTCACGGATGTAGATTTATCTGGCAAAACCCAGGAAGAAGCCTACGCCCTCGTTCAAGCAAATTTCAACTACCCGCAAGACGGTTTGATCATCTTTCAAGAAGCCGACAAAGTATGGGCAGCAAAACCAGCCGAACTTGGTTTAACTATTGACGCACGCACGAGTGTTCTGGCAGCTTACAACATAGGACGTGAAGTTAACCTAGTTGCTCGTTTATTCAACCATGCCAAAGCGTATTTCAACGGATTTAACTTAGCCCCAATATATGTTTATGACCAAAGAGAGTCACAGGCCTTTGTGGGCGACATCGCTGCCACGATAGACAGGCCAACAATTGAAGCGGAATTGAAAATCGTCGGGATAGAGGTTGTCGCAGTTCCCGGTCAAGTTGGGCGCGAAGTTGATGTTGAGAAGACCTTGGAACCTCTTGAAGAGCATTTCCGCAACCAGACCAACAACATTCTCCCGCTGATAGTGAAGGAAACGCCTCCGGAAATATTAGATGCCAGCGAACAAGCCAAAATAGCCCGAAATATTCTCAGCGCACCCCTTACAATCCGAATCCCAAATCCAATCGAGGGGGATCCAGAGCCTTGGGTGTTTGAACCAGAAGCCATAGCCAGTATGCTGACGATTGAGCGCCGGAATGGTGATAATGGTCATGAGTACCAGGTAGGGCTGCAAGCAGAAGGATTGCGAGGTTTTTTAGAATCCGCTGCCATCGATATGGAACAAACCCCTGCCAATGCTAGATTCATTTTCAATGACGATACCCGGAAGTTAGAAGTCATCCAAGCTGCCAAAATCGGCCGTAGCCTCAACGTTGATGCCACAATCCAAGAGATCAATCAGAAAGTCGGTCAAGCGGAGCATGTCGTCGATATGGTCTTGGATTATGTTAACCCGGCGATCACAGATGATATGTCAGGAGAACAACTTGGCATCACCGAGCTGGTAAGCGCTGAAACCTCGTATTTTTATGGGTCAAGTGCCGCTCGTATTCAGAACATTCAAGCAGCAGCTTCAAATTTCCATGGTTTACTGATTCCTCCTGGTGAAACTTTCTCGATGGCAGCAAATATGGACGACGTTAGCCTGGATAATGGGTATGCAGAAGCTTTAATTATCTATGGGAACCGCACAATCAAGGGGGTCGGTGGCGGTGTCTGTCAGGTAAGCACAACCCTTTTCAGGACAGCTTTCTTCGGCGGTCTACCGATTGTTGAGCGTCATCCACATGCCTACCGTGTGTCATACTACGAGCTCAGCGCCGCTGGTAACGTCAATTCGAACCTGGCGGGATTGGATGCAACCGTTTACGTACCGGTAGTAGACTTAAAGTTTATAAACGACACGCCCTATTGGTTGCTGATGGAGACTTACTTGAATCCTACAGCAAGGTCTCTCACCTGGAAATTCTATTCAACCTCTGATGGCCGATCTGTAGATTGGGAAACAACTGGCTTGAGAAATAAACAAGAACCTCCAGAACCCTTGTATCAAGAGAACACTGATCTTGAAAAAGGTGAAATCAAACAAGTTGATTGGGCCGCCGAAGGTGCTGATGTGACAGTTTACCGCACAGTTTATCGATATGATGAGGTCTATTTCAGAGACGAATTCAATACCTATTATATGCCCTGGAGGGCGGTATATGAATACGGGCCTGGTACAAAACTGCCTAAAGATTAAATCGGCTTCGCAAAAGTTTTCATCGCAACTCTGCCTCAATATCTTGGCAGGAACATGACCATCAAGAAGCAATTTAGCAAACTTATTACACAAATCGGGGAAATTCGATAAGCAATTGCGAAGGATTATTCCAGTATAATTCAGCTTATTAGCATACAGCCATATTTTGGATTGCCTTCGAGAAATCATGACTACTAGGTTATTACCGAAATGACCATATTGACAATACTGAAGGATTAATTTAGAGGAGAAAACCATGGTGAGTCAAGAGCTATTAGATATTCTTCGCTGCCCAGCGTGTGTACGCGAAACGGATGGACTATTAGAATATTACAAGGAATCCTGGCTGATATGCCAAGATTGTGATCGGAAATACCCGATCCGCGAGGATATACCCGTAATGCTCATTGACGAGGGAGACAAATGGGTAGCTGTGAAAAAAGAAGATCTCACAGTTCCGCCACCGGCTGAATGAGCTAGAAATAGTTCATAACACCCTCGTACTATAATATTCGCGATCCCCATGCAGAACTTAGGATTCTGTTTATCAGAGCTGTTTTCCAACGATGATGACCGCGCTGAGCTTGCTGCGCAGCAAATACCCCTTTTTGGCGACGCTGCAATCCGAACCCTGCAGGAAACCATGGCTTCTAAAGATGTGGAGATTCGCTGGTGGTCCATCCGAGCCCTTGCTGAGTTTCACAATCCGGCGACAAACGCGCTGCTTATCCGTTCCCTAGAGGATAGGGATCCAGATGTGAGGCAATGTGCTGCCCAGGGTTTGGTGATGCAAGCTGACCCGAACTCAATCACAGCTCTGATCAAAGCACTAAACGACGAAGACTCACTCGTTGCACGCCTAGCTGCGAATGCCCTAATAGCGATCAGTGAGGAATCCGTTCTGCCGTTGATCGAATTTATCAAAACCACAGATTCCCCAGCCAGATTTGAGGCCATGCGCGCACTCGCAATGATTACGGATGAACGGTCCACGCCAATCCTTTTCGATGCGCTTGATGACGATTCTATACTGATAGATTACTGGGCAAATGAAGGATTAGAGCGCTTGGGGATCGGTATGAAATTTTTCTCACCATAGGAAGAATATTGTCAATTAACAAGCCCTCTGCTGCGTGACTCTGCACAGGGCTTGTTTTTTCGATAAGAGGCAGGACTTTACTAGTGTAGTAATTCATAGGCCCGGTTTAGCGAACCATGTCACAGATCAAGCGATCGACTCACTAACACACTAATAGAGAGGATCCGATCTAGAAACATTGTAAATTCGCCGGTTTCATCGAGGACTACCCCGTCCATACCCAAAACCACCAGAGCACCATGATCATCACACCAGCAGCAAAGCGTGCTACAAACGATAAACCCAAACCGGTCACCAAACCGATAAGTGCCTGCCAAGCCAACTTAATATCCCGTTTGCGATAATATTCCAACAAGAGAACTGCGAGAGGAGCAGCGATAAATCCCCCAAGCGGGGGAAAAACCAAAGTACCCAAAATCCCAGCTATAAAAGCCAGGGCAATCGTGCTCCATGATGCGCCCATTTTACGCGCCCCGGCTCCCATAAACACATTGTCGATAACAGATGCAAGGACTGCAAGCAAAGTGATCAGGACCATGATCACAACCCCAACCACTTCAAAGCCTGTTGCGAATCCATAGCCTATAGCCGCAATCCACATGATCAATAAACCAGGAAAAACCGGGATTAACAGGCCAAATAAACCGACCAGCATCATCACCTGTACCAAAGCAAAAATGGAGATGTCTAACCAGGCAGACATATGCTCGTTAGCGTACTTGCCCTGCAATCAAAATGCGTTATTCTTTTTCGCAGATAATGTCTAGTCATTGCGGCATACTTTTACCGATTATCCCGATGTCACCCGTCCAAGGACGCAAAACATCGGGAACTTTTACTGATCCATCAGCTTGTTGGTAATTTTCCAGAACTGCGATTAACGTTCGCGGTAAACCCAATCCCGAACCATTCAGCGTATGGACAAACTGGACCCCCTTTACATCTGAAGGACGGTATTTGACATTTGCCCGGCGAGCCTGAAAGTCGGTTACATTAGAAACTGAAGACACTTCCAACCACTCGCCACAACCGGGCGCCCATACTTCGATATCATATGTGATACTCGCACCGAAACCGAGATCGCCCGTACACAGTTGCAGTACTCGATAGGTGAAACCAAGAGCGGCACAGGTTTGTTCTGCGTCGTCAAGCATCTTTTCAAATGCGGTTGAGGAATCTTCCGGCCGGGTAAATATATACATTTCAACTTTATCGAACTGGTGACCGCGCTTAATTCCACGAACATCCCGACCAGCACTCATCTTTTCACGGCGGAAGCATGGCGTGTAAGCAGTGTAGTAACAGGGTAGCTCACTTTCTTCCAAGATATCATCCATGTGGAGACCGGTGAGTGGTACCTCCGCAGTGGGCACCATCCATAAATCCTCTTCATGGTCCCGGTAAAGATTATCTTCAAATTTTGGCAGTTGACCGGCTCCGAACAAGGTTTTTTCCTTTACCATAAATGGAGTGTACTTCTCGGTATAACCCTGTTGGGTATGCAAATCCAACATCCAGGCAATCAAGGCTCGCTGAAGCCGTGCACCCACACCACTTAGCACATAGAAACGCGATCCTGTGATCTTGACCCCTTGTTCGAAGTTGATAATCCCTAATTCTGGGCCAAGTTCCCAATGGGGTTTTGGATCGAAATCATAGACTGGGATCGTGCCAACCGTCTTGAGCACAACATTCTCAGATTCATCTATACCATATGGTGTCCTTCTATCAGGTATATTGGGAAGTTCGGACATCAGCTGGAAGAGCTGTGTTTTAACACCTTTCAACTGGTCATCTAAACCGGCAATTTGTTCCCCGACCACCCGCATCTGCTTGATCTTTTCTTGTCGGTCAGATTGATCTTTCATGTGACCGATTTCCTTTGAGACCAAATTCCGTTCTGCTTTCATCGCTTCAACTTGTTGGATAAGGTCACGGCGTTGATTATCCAGCTCAAGCACTCGTCCAACAACAGAGGTCTCCATTTGGCGATCCGCTAGGGATTTTCGGATAAAATCAGGATTCTCACGGATTAGCTTGATATCAATCATGACAATACCTACACCAGGCTGAAGCAAAGTAAGCTGCACTGACTCGTCGAAATAAAAACACCCCAACTCGCTACAGGACGAGTAGGGCGCTCGTGGTGCCACCTGTTTTCGCCATTCTCAAAAAAGTAATTTATTTGCGAATGACCTTAAGCACGCGTTTACGGGCGAACCCTGGCCCCTTTACGATGGTTGGCAAGCATCCCTGCAGGGGCAGCCTGCTCGTATTTGAGCATAGTGATGCGGATGAAACCAAGATTCTTATTGCCTCGCAGCTCCGGCAACTCTCTGGAAGAATTTTCTGGGCACTTATCTCCACGCTGCCAGTTCAGAAGTAGTTCCTGGCATTATACCTAACGCAAAAAGCGTGTCAAGGTTACTCTCGCTCACGCAGGTGTGGGAATAAAATGACTTCACGAATATTCGGGGTATCGGTAAGCAGCATAACCAGACGATCGATTCCCATCCCAAATCCACCATTTGGCGGCATACCATAACGCATAGCCCGCAGGTAGTCTTCATCCATCGGATGTCGATCTTCATCATCCACGTTGTAATCGCGTCCCATTTCCAGAAAACGGAGTTCTTGGTCGATGGGATCATTCAACTCTGTAAAAGCATTACAAAGTTCCATACCAGCGACAAAACCTTCAAATCGCTCTACCACCTGCGGAGAACCAGGGACACTCTTGGCTAAAGGAGAAATCTCACGCGGGTAGTTATAGAGGAAGGTTGGTTGGATCAGGTTTGGCTCCAGATACCCTCCAAGCAGATCATCGATCAATTTCCCTCTAGGAACGTTCTCATCAGCATCCATCCCGTGGGTCCGCATCACTGTTGCCAGGCTCTTTGCATCCGGAAAGTGATTGATGTCAATACCGGTCTCTTGCAGCAGTGCATCAGCTAATTCTATTCGTTTCCAGGGTGGGGATAAATCCACTTCATGCCCTTGATAGGTGAATTTCAGTTGCCCCATGACCTGTTCGGCTGTATAAACCACCATGGCTTCTGTCAAGTCCATGACCTGCTGGTAATCGGCGTAAGCCCAGTAGAACTCCAGCATTGAAAACTCCGGATTATGTGTGCGGTCAACACCTTCATTACGAAAATCACGCCCAATTTCATAGACACGTTCCAAATTTCCAACCAATAACCGCTTGAGATATAACTCGAAAGAAATCCGTAAGAATAAATCTTGTTTGAGCTGGTTATGGTGAGTGACAAATGGGCGCGCTGCAGCACCTCCATAGATCGGTTGCAAAATCGGGGTTTCGACTTCCAGAAAATCACGATCATCCAAAAACCTACGCAAGGCACGAATGATCTTGGCTCGATATACAAAAATGTGCCTTACCTCTGGATTGACTGCCAAATCAGCATAACGTTGGCGGTATCTAGTCTCAGGATCGGTGAAGGTTGCATGGCGGATGTTCTCCCCCTCAACCAGCTCGTCTTTGGCAGCAGGTAAGGGTGTGATCGCCTTGGCTAACATCTGGAATCCATCAACCTTCAGCGTAACCTCCCCGGTACGCGTTCTAAAAACAACCCCACTTGCCTGGATGAAATCACCTATATCAAAATTTCGGTTGAAGAAATCTATTTTCTCCTGTCCAATATCATTTGCTCGTAAGAATAGCTGGATCCTTCCATATCCATCCTCAATGTGTGCAAATGTAATTTTCCCCATTGGGCGTAATGAACGTATACGTCCTACCAAAATTGCGGATTCGGATACTTGCTCAGCCATGGATTCGGTGCTTTCGAAATTACGTATTGCCTCAACACTAGTATGTGTCCGATAGGCGCGGTTTGGATATGGTTCGACGTCTTGGGCACGCAGATTTTGGACTTTACCTAACCTGACCTCTTCAAGGGCAGTGTATTTATTGGCCATAGATGACTCCGTAAATTAAGCAAAAAAAACCCCGCGCCGATTTACTTCGCGCGGGGTCTTGTAAATAACCCCATATTTATTTCACCTTTATAACTGTGACAACAAATGAGCCTGCTGGTGCATTAACTTTGACCTGATCTCCCTGACGGTGATCCATCAAGGCTTTTCCAAGGGGGGATTCGTTGGAAATCTTACCATTGCGAGGGTCAGCTTCTGCTGGGCCAACAATGATATAGTCCTCTGGTTCGCATCCATCTTCTTGAATCCTGACGCGAGCACCGACTTGGATGACATCATGATTCCCATTGGGATCAATCACGCGTGCATTCGCTAATAATATTTCAAGTTCCTGAATCCGACCCTCGACGAAAGCTTGTTCGTTTTTCGCAGCTTCGTATTCAGCATCTTCAATCAGCTCACCACCCTCCATAGCCTCATGGAGACGTGCAGCTACCGCTTGACGTTTATCCTTGCGCAAGTAGTCAAGCTCATCTTGTAATTTTTGAAATCCCTCGGGTGTTAAGTATGAAGGTGGCATTATCATTTCCAATTGTTGGGATAAAAGAAACCACTCCACATGGAGCGATCTATGCGTACTTGCACTTATCCCATTTTTTGATTCAAAACGAGATGCGGCGCCCTTGAAAGCAAGTGCTTCCCATTTCGCCGCGGTGTGATTCTAGCATAAATCTTATGGTTCGGCAAGCGTTATGCTCTTCCATCACCTTTCCATTTAGTAAAGGTTGTGTTCCAACTGTACAAAGGTTTTTTCAAGGATCTCGCAACTTTAGCAAGGGTATCCCTCCCAAAGATTGAACATAGCTCTTGATTGCCATATGCATGGCATCCTTGTCAGACCAAAATGTGCTAATTTGTGACTTATACTGGGCAACAGCATTAATCCAAATCTGTAAACCTGGCCCTGAAATCGGGTGCTGAACGATTTCAAAATTAGAGTAGGATATATTTTTGGTCAAACCAAGATTTGCGATATAAGGAAAATCGAGGTAATACCAAAGCGGCTTGCCGAGGAACTCAGCGGCAGCACGAGTTATCTGGTGATCCACATGACCGCCATAAGCATAAGGGCACACCAACTGAAATTTTTTGGGAAGGATTTCTTGTAACCAATTGCTTATCTGTTTGATCAATACCCACTCATCTGGGTGAAAAGGATTAGCAAGCAACTCCTCACTAGGGTATAGATTCGTATTACTCTCCGGAGAGTTTCGGTAAATGCAATCCGGAATTGAGAAATGATGGTGGCTTGCACCGACTACCTGTAATGCAGCGATATCTTCCTGCCGCCGAATCGTTCCAGCGTGAGAACCAGTTTCCCAGCGGCTGTGTAAAGACTCTGCAAAAGAAGATATCCCAGTTTCAGGTGGATCGCCAGCACAAATTGTCCATACAAACACTGAATGACCTGCCTTTGATTGTTTCCAAATAAGGCCACCGCATGATAATACAGCATCATCTAAATGAGGTGAAAGATATATCCAATTCATAGGATTAGTTTTATCACAAATATGCGTCCTGTTGGGAAGATCTTGCTCGCTTGCCATCGCTGTGGGCCGGTGTTATCATCTATTGATTTTGAGGAATGAGTATGTGGAATGCCACCTCCGACAAGCAGCGTATAAGAATCATTCTGATCGTAGTCATTTTGTTGACAATCCCGTGCTATTGTTTGGGGATCTACGCTGCAAGCCGTGCGCCCGAACCCAGGCAAGCCTCCACAGGCACACCAACTCCAACTGAAAGACTAATAACGACACCAACATTTACAATAGTTCTACCTGTAACAATCACCAAATCTGCAACACCGCCATCGATCACACCTAATCTGACACCTACACTCACTCTAACACAGACTCCCACACACACGCAGGTTGTTTCTCCCTCAGCTACTACAACAGTATCCCCAACAGTAACTAATACACCAACAGCCACAAATACTGCGACATCCATACCAACAGTAACTGAAACCCCTTTGCCTTCTCCATCTCATACAACTACTCAAACGGTAATTCCAACCAATACAAATACCGCCTCCCCAACCAGCACAGATATTATCAATATAACTGTTTCACCTTCTACATCCCCGGAATTTACGGCCACGCCAAACTAAACTCGGGAGTTTTTTGGTTTTTGCTGCCCAATTCTAGAGACATGAATGAACCCTTAGCTAAACCAACAGAACTTTCTGTTTCACAAGGACTTCCTGGTAATGAGGGGTCGTTAAGAGAGTGAATCAGAAAACACTGGCAGTCATTTTCTGACGACTTCAGGATCAGTAAACTTGGTAGTTTATATGGCTCTACGCGTGGTGAAGAACCAATCCGCCGGGGATACTAATCACTTCTACGCTTGGAGAAGAGACCCCGGGAGAGGAGTAACAACAGCTGCATACGCCATCAAATCCACCCTCACTTTTATCGTGACACAATCTTTCGGGCTGGTTCAGGAAGCCAGCTCAAGAGACTTATCCAATAAGCGGTGGACCAACATAGGTGGGATCCAGGATGGTAGATTTTGTGTGCTTTGTAGATATCACCATACAGTCGCAGAGATGGTTTTCATAAAAGATATTTCTAATACGGTAGAATTACTTTATACTGTACTAACGGAGCCAAATCTTCTTTTGAAGCTTGACCAATGTATACTGGAGAACTTAGCGTGAGATTCAAGATATGTAAGCTAGCTTTGGGGATAACAGCTTTGTTGTTGATTATGGGCTGCACGACGACACCACCAGCTGCTATTACTGCAACCGTTGATGATATTGCGACTGCAACCATCACTCAGATCCCGACCCAAACGAATACTCCAACTCCAGAAGGACCGATCAGCTTGACGATCTGGGTACCGCCGGAATTCGACCCTGCCGCAGACAATCGTGGGGCAAATATCCTCCAAGCCCGTTTAGATGAGTTTACCGAACGTAGAACAGATAGCGAGATCGTCGTACGAGTCAAAGCAATCGATGGTCCGAGCGGCTTGCTGGAATCATTGACGACAGCCAGTGCTGCAGCACCTTCAGCCTTGCCTGATTTGGTGGCTATGCCGCGCCATTTGCTTGAAGTTGCAGCAATTAAGGGCTTGCTGCACCCGTATAATGACCAAGCAAGCTTGGAAGAAGGTTTAGATTGGTACGATTACGCCTTAGAACTTGGCCACCTTCAGCAAAGCACTTTCGGGCTGCCATTTGCTGGAAACCCAATGCTGTTTGTGTACCGGACAACATCGATTGATGAACCACCCACAACCTACAGCGCAACACTCACCACACCAGGAACACTAGCATTCCCTGCGGCAGATCCACAAGCCCTCTACCCGATCGCGTTATACCAAGCAGGTGGTGGGGATATCCTTGATGAACAAGAACGCCCATATCTGGATCAGGAAGGACTTCAGGATGTTTATGAATTCATGGCAACCGGCGCTGCTAGCGGATTGATACCCACATGGACAACACAACTCCAGGATGGTGAAACTGCTTGGCAAGCCTTTCTAGACAATCAATCTGAGATGGTCATAGCATGGGCAAACACTTATCTTATCGAAGGTCTAGCGGATACAGCCGCTACCCATATCCCTACCGAGAACGGAGCGCCGTTCTCACTCGCCAATGGTTGGGTCTGGGCGTTGGCAAATAACGAGCTATCACACCAAGAATTGAGCAATGAATTGGCTGAATTCCTTACTGAGAGTATGTTCTTATCCCGCTGGACAACAGCCACTGGGTATTTCCCCCCGCGCCCAAACGCCATGTCAACTTGGCAAACCACCTCTTTACGCTCTTTCGCCCATCAAGTCTCTCTATCCGCAGAAGTCATTCCCCCGGCCGACGTATTGTCCGCGCTTGGACAGCCGATACGAGAAGGCACAATAGGTGTAATCAACCAGCAGTTGACACCCGACATTGCTGCCCAAACTGCAGCAGACCAGATAAACGAGCCATAATTCCGATTTTTGCCTCTCTTCGCGACAATTAATCATTGATAAGTGATTTGGTCAGGTAATTGACGTAATTTTTACGCGATGATATTATGCTGGCGGAGTATAAAGTATGCCAGAGGACAAAGACACTAGGCCGGAACGAAACACGAGCTGGGACGCTCAACCAAGTGATATTGATTCAGAGCAAAGATTCTCAGAACAACAAAGTCGATTGCTGTTGTTCTGGGAAAGCCTTTCTCACGCCGGATTGGCTGAGGGAGTAAACCGAATTGGCACACATGTCCTACTTATCGTCCTCATTTTGATCATCTCTTGGGCAATGCGCCAGTTTTTCCAGTATACAGAACCAGAAAAGACCACTGAACAATCCGTTTTAGCAGCAGACCTGCCAACACCCACACCGACACAGCTACCTCCTCAACTGCCTGATTTTGCACCAGAAAACCTCAATCATTCGGGGATACCCCGGCTGGCACTGTTACACACAACGTTACCGACCAGACCGCGGACTGATGTGCAAAAATATACGGTAGTAAAGGGTGATACGCTTTTTGGTATTGCTGAGATGTTTGGATTAAAACCTGAGACCTTACTCTGGGGAAATCAGTATGTGTTGGGGGACAACCCCCATAACCTACGCCCTGAACAGGAATTAAACATCTTGCCGGTTAATGGTACTTATTATAAATGGCAGGCTGGAGATGGTTTAAACGGTGTGTCAAGTTTCTTTGGTGTCAGCGTTGAAGAGATCATTGAGTACCCAGGGAACAACTTGGACCCAGCCACAATTGGTGATTACGCACACCCTAATATTGAAACCGGCACTTGGTTGATCATTCCGAATGGTACGCGCGAATTTGTCACCTGGAGCGCACCGTCGATACCGAGGGACAATCCGAGTGTCGCCAAGGTCCTCGGACCTGGAGCCTGCAGTAGTGTAGCAGATGGCGCCGTTGGGGCGGGTGTGTTCATTTGGCCTGCTAACAACCATTTCCTCTCCGGTTTTGACTACTCTCCATCAACCAACCATAGTGGTATAGATATCGATGGCGAAACAGGCGACGCAGTTTACTCAGCAGACAATGGCGTGGTGGTATATTCCGGCTGGAACAACTGGGGATATGGTAATGTTGTCGTTATCAACCATGGCAATGGCTGGCAGACCTTGTACGCTCACTTGAGTGCATACAATGTCAGTTGTGGTCAAAGCGTATGGCAGGGTGCGGTTATCGGATCAATCGGTAATACAGGCAACTCGTCAGGTTCACATCTGCATTATGAGATGATGTATAACGGTGCAAAAGTCAACCCTTGGGATTACCTGCCCTAACAATTCTACCTAACCTAAATTCCCCTGAAACCCCGATCCATTAGGTCAACCACATCCTTCTCTCAAGGCTTGTAAGCGGTTATTCGTGCGTTGAACACATGTTGAGATGAATTAACCAAGTCGGGAGTCAACTCTACAATATCTCCAGAGATATTCGGATTATCGCTCTTTGTGCCTTTTGGTGGAATACCGTCCAGGGTGATATCAACAAAACCTACCGCCTTCAGCATGCCTTCATACTCATCAATAGTTAATGAACCAGCAATACAAGCAGACCAAGCCTGTAAATCCACCTTAATCGCCTCATCTAATGGTTCACTAGCCACGGTGTCACTAACAGCAAGTTTCCCGCCATGTTTCAATACCCGAAAAATCTCTTGGAATGTTTGTGGCTTATTGGGACTGAGGTTAATCACACAGTTCGAGATGACAACATCAATCGAATCATCATCTACCGGCAGCTTCTCAATTTCACCCAGGCGAAATTCGACATTCTCTAATCCCATCTTGAGTTGATTCTCTTTGGCTTTATCGATCATCGCAGGAGTCATATCCACCCCAATTACGTGCCCATTTGGAGCGACGTTTCTCGCCGCCAGGAAGCAATCAAGCCCGCCTCCTGAGCCCAAATCCAAGACAATTTGACCAGGCAGCAGCTTCGCAAGAGTGATGGGGTCACCACACCCCAGGGAGAAGTTAACAACTTCAGTTGGTAGGTCAGCGATGGTCAGGTCGTCATAGAAAACAGTTGGTGGACTTGAATCTAGTGAACAGCAATTGGATTCATCTGAACAACAGCTTATTCCATGGGGGGACAAGCTATCGTCCTCTGCAAGTCGGGCGTAGCGATTGCGAACTTCATTGTGGATTATTTCAGAGTTATTATCAGACATGGTTTTACCCTTTCCTTTCGTATATAGTCATATTGATATTCATCGATATTATTCATCAAAAAAAGAGCTCGATCCGGTTAAGAGTGCGAGTGTAGGTCGAACTCCGGCGCGAAATCCTCAGCTAATACACAGCACCCATCCGCCAAGCGACTTTGATTCAGTGTGTAGAATACTTGCTTACCCTCTCGCCGCTGTTTAACCAGATTTGATCGCCTGAGAATAGCCAAATGGTGAGATACTGTTGGTTGTGAAACACTGAGCTCTGCGACAATATCATTAACACTGAGCCACTTGCAGCAACATATCCGCATGATCTCCTGACGGGTCTCGTCCGCAAGTGCTTTTGCAAATTCAACTGAGCCAATCCGCTCTACATTCATATTGATATCCTTCTATATAATTATTCTAATCGAAGTTTATCGATATGTCAACTATTGTTTTGACACCATTATCTTGTCATCACTATGTTCAATATTAGTATAAGGTATTTACCCGAGTCTGGTCGCCAAGAATGGAACCAGCATCTCTTCTGGATGCAATCCACCATGCCGCCCGATAAGAATATTATCCTTATTAGTCCACCAAAGATACGCATCATCCAGCGCAACAAGCAAATAATCCCCTAACCGGTCATCCAATGCAGGATGCGGGGATCCAGGTCCAAACAAACCTCTTTCTGCGGCATGCAGCGGGTCGACGATCGCAAACTTTCCTGGCCAGTTGGAGCTGATGTACTCCTTTACCTGTTCACATCTTCCAGGGCGGACGAATAAGTACGCCAGGCGGTTTTCACCACTTGGAAGGATATGCAAGCATTTGGTAAATTCCGGATGGTTGCGAAGTTCGTAATGTGGGTCTTGTACTGTGCCAATTTGACCGTGGTCCGCGGTGAGGATGAGCAGCGTATCCCGACGCGCTGTCTCACTGAGCTGATCTAAAAAGTTCCGCTCCATGGCTTCGCTAAAAAGTTCGAATTCAGCTGCGGGCCGCTCATCATCTGGACCATGGAAATGAGAGAAATGATCTACCTGCCCCCAATATACCCATGTGTACAAGCGTTCATGGATATTAGCTTCAATCAATTGGCGTAAGTTGATCCACAAATCAGCCGCTGTGCTGAAGGAATGTACATCAACATCGTCGAAGAACATTCGTGACAATCCAGATCGAGCTATGGTGTAGTGCTGGAGAGCAAAAGCTGCGACACCATGGGAAGCCAAGTGTGTTCCCAACGTTGGAAGGGTCAAGAAATTCTCAGGTGAAAATCCAGCATGAGATAGGCTCCCCACCTGACCCTGGTATGCAATCGGGGAATGCAAGATCGTATTCGCCACTATGCCGTATTCTTTAAGCCACATCTCATAACCTAGAATTCCGTGTTCGATTGGAGCTCGACCAGTCCAGAGACTGGTTAATGCAGACGAAGTAGTGCTGGGTGTTATCGAGGTTAGGGCTGCCAGAATGCCTTCATCCAACATGAAAGGCCAAGCTGGTGCATTGCCGCTGATGAGCCAGCGTTGAAAACGATGCAGTGCGAGGGCATCCATTAAAACGAAGATCACCTTACGGATACCCCCATCTACTGCCGAAATGATCTCTGGGATCAGGGCTGGGGCACCAATCCCGGGCGTGCCCATCCATTGACAAATGCTAGAAGGAATATTCAGGATGGATAACCCCTGATAGTAAGGGTAAATCAGACCATCTCCAAGGTTAATACCATCAATGCGATGATCTTCAAGCCGTGGCAATAAATCGCTGGTAATATCTGGCATCTTGTACCTCAAAATTCGAGACCCGGCTTCTCGAGATGTAAACCAAGCCGGGCCAATACCTTATCGTCATCCAAGCAGTTGATTGCATCTAGTGGATCATACAAATCTTTCTCTAATCATAGCGCTTGTGTAGTCCATCGTTGCAACAACGATCGCAATCGCGAGCATCTGGACAGCTGCAGCGCGGTAATCAAGCAAGCGGATGTTCTGCTGCAAAAGGAAACCGATCCCACCACCACCTGCAAAACCAATAATTGTCGACATCCGGACATTGATATCCCAGCGGTACATGGTAAATGAAATGTATGGCGGGACAATTTGAGGGACTACGGCATAGATAATTGTCTGCAACCGGTTCGCTCCGGTAGCCGTCACGGCCTCTAGAGGTCCAGATGAGATGCTCTCTACCTGTTCCGAGTATAGTTTCGCCAACGCGGCGATTGTATGCAGTGCAAGGGCGAGCGCCCCAGCAAAAGGGCCAATCCCCACCCAAACCACAAAGACAATCACATAAATCAAGGGTTCAATGGAACGGACTGCATTGAGGATTGTCCGGATAATCAAATAAATAACTGAACCGATCGGTACGAGGTCTTTGGGCCCATAACGGAGGGAAATTACCCCACCTACTAACGCACCAACTATCATCGGCAGCCACAAAATTTTAAAAGGATCGTTTATCTGGTACAACCAATTGATTGCCGCCCCAAGAATTGCAAGAATAACCGAGCCAGCGACTGCCGAGATGATGAAATTGATATACCTCAACGAACTGTAAGGAATTCGTTCAGTTAATAGCATACCAATGTTTCCCAATGCACCTCCCACCACGGCTGCACCAGCTAAGGCTGCAAACCCCGGTGTGATAATCCGCAGTATCTCCCCGGTCTGAGCAATGAAGTAACCGATGAAGCCAAAGGATCCTAAAGCACTATCGAGAGCATTACCGGCCACAAACATGAGATGAGCTAGGAGCAGAGAAGTGAGAATAAAAAGAAGCGCTGCCAAAATCAAGGTGAATATGCGGATGATTCGAGTTGTGGTGGGTGGTTGTTTAAGCTCTTCCGGTGGAATAGCCCAGCGGACAATGATATAGCCCAATATTGGGCTGATAATTAATCCAGCAGCAGTTAAAACCAGATTAGCAGTTACCTGTTCACTGATCTGGGAAACCAACTTAACAGCCTGCAAACCAAGCACCACCCCAATCGGCCAACCAGTCAATGTGAGCGCGACGCTAGCAATTGGGCTTTTCACGTCGGCCATGAGATTGCGAGCGGCAAGGAAGCTAAGTGGAATCGCTATCATCGTTCCGAAGACTGTCGCAAGCAGCGCTAGGAAAACAGTCTCAATAATTTTTCCCCACGTCGCCTTAGCAACGGGAGAAATATGCGGCATACCGACGTTTGTGCGTCCAATCACCCGGATGATTTGAGCTTCAACAACCGGCTGCCGATTAGGCAGTTCTACTTCTTCTTCAAAACTCCCATCGGAATCAACTTCAAAACCCCCTAATTGCAGCGATGCCCCGCTCGGGGGAATGAAATTAATTGGCCCGCGCGAGTTTGGCAAGAAGTTGCCGCCTGATACGACGATGTTTTCACCAGCACTTGCACAATACGGTTCAATAACGATATAAGGTCCGCTTGTATCCGTTTCAGGCAGCGAGGGTATATCCCCTGGGCAGGGCAAATAGACCGGTGTCTCGATAAAAACCTCATCGACATCATATTCCAGGATATCAGGATGGGCTAAAGCACGGATGATGCGTGAGAGCTGCGTAAGCCGTGTTTCGGATCGTGTCTCCTCGAAATTTACTTGGGTTACTTGAAAACCGTAAGCGAGGACAAGGATAGCAATGACTACCGTGAAGCCGATGATCAGGGATCGCTTAAATGATGGTTTCTTGTTCATAGTTTCAGCTCTACCCTACTCGTTCAGCTTCTTTACCGTAAATATCTTTAAACTTCGCATCATCGATGGCCTTTGGAGAGCCATCGAACATTAACTTGCCTTCATTAAGGGCAATCGCTCGATCGGCATAACGGTGAACCAGGTCAAGAAAATGTAAACTACAAAGCACCGTGACACCATCTTCTTGATTAATTTTTTCCAGGTACTGCATGATTGAATGGGCAAGAACGGGGTCGAGGCTGGCTACCGGTTCATCCGCGAGGATAATCTCTGGTTCTTGGACCATGGCTCGGGCAATACCAACCCGCTGCTGCTGTCCACCACTCAACTCATCAGCGCGCTTATAAGCTTGATCCGTTATCCCCACTCGTTCCAGCTGTCCGAGGGCAGCATCGATATCTTGTTGGGGAAACCGATTTAGTAAGCTCATAGCCGGATTTACATAGCCTAACCTGCCTGCTAATACATTCGTAATCACGGGTGAGCGAGTGACCAGGTTGAAATGCTGAAAGACCATACCAATCTTGCGCCGTATCAACCGCAGATCGCTTTGATTGGCACTGGTGATATCAGTACCATTCCACAACACCTGGCCGGAAGTTGGCTCTACTAAGCGGTTAATACAGCGCAGTAAAGTTGACTTCCCAGAGCCGCTCAATCCAATTACAGCCAAGAACTCGCCTGGCTCGACAGTGAAGCTGACGTCATCCAACGCCAGCACTCCACCTTCATAAATTTTGGTTAGGTTCTTAACTTCAAGCATGAGTATATTTCGATACCTACCTTTCGTCGATCCAATCTACAACCCAATAAAATACTATCCAACGATCAATAATCATAAATTCAATGACATAGAATAATGGCTTATTACAACCAGGAGTTTTAATACTAACCCCGGGCAGGGATTTGCCCGGGGTTATATATGTGAAATTGGGACAATTATTCGCCGATATTTTCCATGGTAATCCCCTGTGCAGCTATCAAGATGCGAATACCGTCGAAATTCTCATCAAAGATCGGACCAGCACCAGTCCAGTCATAGAATTTCTCGTTGCACAGCGATTGATCGCATGCTTCTGTACCGATGAAAGCAACCACAGCTTCCATGATTTGTTCGCGTAATGCTTCAGGGAAATCCGGGCTGAAGGATAGAGTGTCATTCGGGATCTCAGGGGTGAGCCCTACAATTCGAACCTTCTGTACGACATCCGGAGCTTCCTCGCTGATGGCTGCTCGGGCATCCAGTACACGGTAGTCACCGCACCACAACTGCCCTTCTTCGTTGGGTGCACATTCCTCAACAACATCATCCGGAACGTCCGGAGGCATATCCATGGACCAGGTGCCTTCCGGCAGCAGTGGAGCCGAGAAGTAAGTCGTGGCAAAGTCGACCTCGCCGAGATAAACGGCGCGGACAGATTCTGGGTGTCCACCAGTTTCAACCTCGGCACCAGGGGTGATCCCCATCTCGTTGAACAACGCGGTTGGATAGAGGTAACCGGAGGTCGAGCCAACATCACCATAGCCCCAGGTCTTGCCATCCAAATCATCAAGGGTTTGGATGTCGCTGTCGCGTGGGACGATGAACTGGGTCCAGTATACATTCCAGCCGTAGCGTTCGGATGCCAAACCGGGATCAACACCGCAGAGCTGGTTGGCCAACACATAACCCATCGCCGGAATAAAGCCGATGGTGTTCTCGGGAGAGGCACACATCTCTTCGATCGTTGCTGCATAGGAGGTCGGCACACTTACTTCGTAGAACAAGCCGGTAGCTTCGTTTAGGCCCTGCTCGATCAATTCTCCAGATTCGATCATGAAGTCAACATCTACCGAGGGTACGAACAGTACTTTGATCGGATCATCTTCGGTACCAATCGTGATCGGCTCAGCTGTAGGCTCCGGGGGCTCTGTCGGTACTGGGGTTGGTAATGGAGACACCAGCTGTTCAGCTAAGATCTCATTGGCTTCAGTATTCAACTCATCCAGTGTGCTGGTGACATCTGCCCCATTGACAATCGCAGCCATCGCTTCCTCAGCAAGATCGCGGGCAAAGTCATAACCTGGCACTGGCGGTTCGAATATACCGTAAGGAAGCAAATCAAAAGCAGTCTTATAGGCTGGCAGTTCAGCAAACAGGTCATCCAACCCTTCCGCAACGCTCTGGCGAACGGGGAAGTATTGGCTCGCATTAGCCCAAGCGGCCTGCGCTTCGGTGTCGGTGTAATATTTTACAAACAACCAAGTTGCTAAGTTTGCTTCAGGAGATTTACCGGCAGGAATACCAACGCTGGCACCGTAAATATTCATGATCGGTTCATCGCCAGTATATGGTATTGGTGCAACACCCCACTCAAAATTGGCGCCTTCCTCCACGGCCGATTGGTAGTACGGCAATCCAGAGCTTGAACTGATCGTGAAGAGCGTATACCCAGCACCGAAATCGGTCTGGTCACCGTAGTTTTCAACTTCTAGTGTAGCACAGCCTGCATCGAACATTTCCTGCAGCAGCTCCATTGAGGCGACAGCTTCATCGGAATTGTACGTGTATTGGCTGGTGTTATAGTCAAACATATTGCCACCGCGTGCAAAGGCAAAGCTGGCGATTGTGGAGGCGTCATTGCTGAACTCATAGCCGACATTGCCCTCTGTTGTCGCTCCGCTGAATGGCTGCGCAGATGCTGCACAAGCGATCTCTTTGAATTCCTCGGGGGTCGTTGGCGGCGCATCATAGCCTAATTCCGCCAGCCAATCCGCGTTGTAGTACAGCACTTCGATCGAGCGGTTGGGCGGGAAGCCTAATCGGGCACCACCATAGATGCTGAACACATCCTGGCCATAGAAACCGGGGAAGAAATCTGCCTTATCTTCTTCAGTCAAACCCCATTTCGGGCTGTCAACCAGCGGATTCATGTCAAGCATGCCATCGGCAAGTTGGTAGGTTGCCGATTGGTTCTGATATGCGACAACCAGGTTGGGGGCGTCGGATGTGTTGATAACACCTAACATCTTGTTGAAGATATCACCATACCCACCCTGGTATTCGGCCTGGACGGTGATGCCCCACTCATTGGTATTGTTGAATTCTTCAACGATTGCGTTAAGTGCTTCCTCGCGAGCGCGCGAGTGCTGATGCCAGAAGACAACTGTTTGACCACTTGGATCAACATCAGCATACATATCCTCTGGTGCAGCTGGTTCTTCAACTTCCGGTTCAGCCGGTTCTTCCGGTGGTGCGGCTGGTTCTTCAACTTCCGGTTCGGTCGGTTCCGGAGTGGCCGAAGGACCACATGCTGCCAGGATAAAGCTGGCGATAAGAAGAACAGCTAACAAACTTAGTAGAAATTTTCTATTTAACATTGTAAATCTTCTCCTCAATTGGATAAATTTGAGATACCTTAAGACGAGTAAATTTTTAATTTTTATGATCGCTGACTAATAACCTCCTTTTTTGATCGTGTGCCGTCTGTTGATTGGCTAACCCATTATAAAACGCTCTACTTTCTAGACACTACAATATGGATCATGGATCAGCGGATTACCCTTTCAAACCTGTCGTAGCAATTCCTTCGGTGAACTGCTTCTGAGTCAGGAAGTATAAGATGAGTATCGGGATAACTGTAATGACCGCACCGGCCATCAGCAGCTGCGTTTCAGGACCAGCTTCGCTCACAAAGGTCCACAAGCCAACCATTAGGGGGCGCCAGGCATCCGTTGTGGTAACCAATAAGGGCCACAGGAAGGCATTCCACGCTCCGATGAAAGCAAAGATCAATACAGTCATGATAGGTGCCTTACTCATCGGCAGCACAATCTGGATGAGAAAACGTATATGGCCGGCCCCATCCATACGGGCTGCATCCCAGAGTTCATCAGGGATCTGAACAAAAAATTGGCGCAGCAAAAAAATGCTAAAAGCATTCGCCATAAAAGGGACTGTTAAGGCTTGAAGGGAATTCAACCAATTCCCGCCCGGTAAAGGGATAATATCCCCGCGGATCATTACAAAGTTTGGGATCATGGTTATCGATTCCGGGATCATCATCGTTGCCAGCAGCAGGGCAAAGATCACATTTTTTCCGAAGAATTTTATCCGAGCAAAAGCATAACCAGCCAAAATGGATGTGAACAGCAAACCTGCGATGGTGACAAATGTCACGATAATACTATTCATGAAGTACTTCGCGAAATTCGCTTCGTTCCAGGCTTCAGAATAGTTGCTTAACTGTGGGACTTTGGGAAGCCATTGTTTATTGATCGTCTCACCCAAAGTCATTAATGAGGTTGAAACCATCGAAAAGAAGGGGATGATAGCAACAACTGCACCAACGATCAGCAAGGCATATAAAACCAATCTGCCCGGTTTAATTTGTACCTTTGCAGTTCGACTAGATTTTACTGATACTAATGGTTGAGCTTTCTCAGCCATAAAACACTCTCTCACCAAAGACTTTGTTCTGAATCAATGTAAGTCCCAGAATGATCAAGAACAAAATGATCGCTTGTGCAGTTGCATAACCATACTGGTTGGCTTTATAGAAAGTGTCAAATATCTGCACACTGGCGACATCTACAGTACCTTGGGCGGCTGGTTGACGCATGACATAGATATGGTTGAAGGCTTTAAAAGTCCCGATAAATGCAATCAGCGCCAGATAAAATGTCACCGGGGATAGTAATGGTATCGTGATATGCCTAAACACACTCCCTTTACCTGCCCCATCGATTTCGGCTGCCTCATAGAGTTCATTAGGGATCGAACCAAGCCCGGCCAAGAAAATCACTGTATTATAGCCAACATACGTCCAAATCCCAAAAAATATGATCGATACCAAGGCCATACTCGGGCCAGCCAAGAAACCCTCCAAATTTGTCCAACCAAACATGACATGAGTGAACGGGCGCGGTTCAAAAAGCCATTTTTGAGGTTCCAGACCGATCATGACCAGAAACTGATTAGCCATGGCATTCTCGCGCGGGCTGAATATTGCCCGGAATACTACTGCTGTAGCGACAACCGGGGTGATATAGGGCAAAAAGTACAGCATACGGAAGAATTCCTGCCCTTTGATCTTTTGGAACAGCACGTATGCCAGGATCAATGCCAAAGCCAGCTCTCCAGGAACAGTTCCAAGAGCATAGAACAATGTCGTCGGTAGGGATAGCAAGAAATCTGGATCACCCGATGCTATCAGGCGCTCCCACGCCATCGGCAACATTAATCCACCAGCAATCAACAAAAAAGCTGCGGCTAATTTGGCGATTAATCCTTTCGTCGTTGAGGAACGGAAAGCGCTTGTCCATGCGAAATATGCTAAAACCAATAACCCGATGCCGACGACAAATAAGGCTGCACCTACCCAGTCCCCCAAAGCCTTTTCATAGTTCGCTAGTCCAATGAAATCCCCCTTTTTTACACGCCAGCGATGTAAGCTCATATAGAAAGCATAGCCGATGGGAAAAAATCCAAAGATCACTAGAACCAGAACAGCCGGAGTGATAAACAGATAACCTGTTATTTGTTCTTTAACATCTATCCACCGTATTCGTTTTCTTGTCCCCCGAGTTACAGAAGTATGCGAAAGTGGGGTCGCCGTCAAAGCTCGCCTCCTCTTTTGCGCGTTGTGACCCAATTACCGGTAAACCGTTGAATTTGTTTCTTCAGGTTATTTATTCGCACGGGCATTTATCCGCTGACAACATTATATAACAGAAACAAAAGAATGGGAAATATGCCAGATATCCCTAATCAAATGTTATGCATGTCATTATTTATTCGCTATGCAATCCAACTCTATTGTGGTATCAACGCTATCCGCTGCCCTTAGAATGTTAATCTCTGTTTAGAAATCGACAACTGCTTGGAAGTAATGATAAACTATCCTTATCATAGCTGACTCCGGCATTCATCACAACAAAGAGGAAATAATACAATTATCAAGCATAACCGAGCAATAATCTTGTCCGTATTCTGGGCCTTGATTATTCCTTTCGCAGCAGCCTGCCAAAATAATTCGCCACCAGAAGAGACTCGTTCAGCTTTGAAAACGACAGTCACCGGTACACCGCGCAAATTGGCTTCGCCAACGCCACGCCCTACCCGCAGAGTAACGAGTACGCCCAAACCGAAAAGCAACATCAATGTCAATCCACAAGATGTGCAGGGCGTTGAGATCCAGTTCTGGCATATATGGAACGGAACGGCTGAGCAGATCATATCGGCGCTGGTTAATGAATTCAATCAGGAAAATGAATGGGGGATTACCGTTCAAGGAGTTCCATTCGGTTCCTTAGATGAATTACATGTAAATGTCACCCAAGCAGTTGGGGAGCAAGAGCCTCCCCAAATCGCCACCGCGTACATCTACCAAGCATTGAATTGGTCTGACGAGGCAGAAGTACTAGTTGTGCTTGACGACTTTGTAAACGACCCAATTTGGGGGATGGAACAAGAAACGCAGGCTGATTTCTACCCTATCTACTGGGACCATGCCGTCGTGGATGGGAATCGGACTGGTCTCCCGGCCCAGCGTTCAGCGCAGATGTTGTACTATAACTCAACCTGGGCTGAGGAACTCGGTTTCAGCTCCCCCCCAACGACCCCTGCGGAATTTATAGAACAAGCATGCTCGGCTGCCGAGTCATTAATGGAAGATGAAATCAGGGAAAACAACGGAGCCGGAGGTTGGCTGATTTCCACGAATTATTCGGCTGTGTTGGGCTGGTTGTACGCCTTCAACAGTCCAGTGCTAGACAAAGATGGGGATGGATACGATTTTAACAATACCGAGACCAAACAAGGTTTATCGTTTATGCGCGAACTTTTTGAGGAAGGCTGTGCTTGGCTGCCAGAAACGGACTTCCCAGAGCATGAATTTGCGAACCGTCTCGGCTTGTTTTCAACTGGGAGCCTAACAAGCATCCCTTACCAAGAAGAGGCGTTTGCCGATATTCGGAGTGAAGACCAATGGTCAGTGATCCCATTCCCGTCTGAAGGAGGACAACCAGCGATTAATACATACGGACCTTCGTTTTTCCTTCTTGATTCATCACCAGAGGAAGAACTTGCCAGCTGGATTTTCCTAAAGTGGCTGTTGGAACCAGAAAATCAAGCGCGTCTCGTCCAGTCTACAGGTGGTTTCCCACTGCGTGCTTCCGTACTGGATTATATTGATCAAAACCAACCTCCCTTAACCCAGTGGTACGAGGCTGTGGACCTACTCCCCGACGCATATCCAGAACCCAATTTTCAATCTTGGGCGAGTGTCCGATGGGCTGTTAGCGATATCGCAACCCAACTATATCGCTGGTATTTCACCCTAGATCAACTCCCAGCGGCAGTTAGATTACTAGATAAAACTGCCGCTGACCTGCATTCTACTATTCATGTCCAGGAGTGAAATGCCCAAAGTAACGATATTTAGTGATGGTTCGTGCGATCCGAATCCGGGCCCCGGGGGGTGGGCAGCATTATTGAAATCAGGGAACCAAGAAAAGGTGCTACACGGCTCTGAAAAGGCTACCACCAATAATCGTATGGAATTAACTGCGGCATTACGTGCATTAGAGAAATTAAAACGCGCCAGTGATGTTGACTTCTACACAGATTCTGAATACCTGCGCAGAGGGATCACCGAATGGATGCCGCGTTGGAAAGAAAGAAATTGGCGCCGTAAGGGAGGCGCTCTTGCCAATGTCGATCTATGGCAGGCGCTTGATAAGGCTATCCAACAGCATACGATTACTTGGCATTGGGTCCGGGGTCATACTGGAAACCCGGGCAACGAACGTGTTGATCGATTGGCACGCCAATCGATACCCAGAGATTAATTTTCCACCCATGGAGCAAGACAATTAATACAATTTCTAATATAACCAGGGAAGTTATTTATAGATCAGTGTAAAGCTAATACTTGATCTATTTACCTTTGAGAGGATCATCATGAAAGAATATAGGCATATCCTGGTTGAAACTCATCATGCAGTGGGACTCGTACGGCTGAATCGACCTGAGGCACTCAACGCCTTGAACAGTGAGTTGCTAAAGGAGGTAATGGAAGCATTAAATAATTTTGATAACAAATCTACAATCGGAGCCCTGGTCATTACAGGGAATGATCGTGCATTTGCAGCTGGAGCCGATATCAAGGAAATGGTGAGTGCAACGGCGATTGAAATGCTCCAACGCGATTTTATTTCCACTTTCGACGTCATCTTAACCATAAAAAAACCCCTTATTGCAGCAGTATCCGGATGGTGTTTGGGAGGCGGAAATGAATTAGCGATGTCCTGTGACATGATCATTGCCTCAGACACGGCGCGATTTGGGCAACCCGAAATCAACCTCGGTGTCATCCCAGGAGCGGGAGGCACCCAACGGTTGACCAGGGCAGTGGGGAAAGCAGTCGCAATGGAAATGATCCTAAATAATCGCACCCTTCGAGCAGCCGAAGCCCTGCAATACGGACTAGTAAACCGTGTGGTCCCTGTAGAGAAATACTTAGGTGATGCACTCAACCTCGCAACGGAAATTGCCGGTAGAGCTCCGTTGGCTATCCAACTTGGGAAGGAAGCCATTAATAAGACATTTGATCTATCCCTCACCAGTGGTCTTGAGCATGAACGCCGTGCATTCTATTTGCTTTTTGCCAGCGAAGACCAACAAGAGGGAATGGAAGCTTTCCTGAGGAAACGCCAACCGCAATGGAAGGGAATTTGATCATTGGCTAGATGTTTGGTGATGAATGCGGACAGAAAAAGCTAAACCGCAGAAGATGTATGGCTGGTTCCTGGGTCCCTGAAACTCAGGACTATGTGTTTCAGTTGGACATGCCAATCGGGGGGTTGACGAACTCCAATTTCACGACTGCATTACCGAAGTTTATCTACTTGCGCGCGAAGAATCGCAGGTCCAAGTCAATAATCAAACGATTACCATCCGCGAAAGTGACACACTGTTGAATGAACCAGGGGAGGCATATACTATTCTCGCTACAGCCCAGGTTAATACCATCTGGTCTTCCAAAAACTAAGTTTATTTGAAGCTGAAGTAGCAGCGGAACTAGAGCTTGTGGAGAGAAAAATTTCAGGATATCAGTACCTTACCATCGTGATAGACTGGTTGACATTTCAATTTTCGCTTGTACAATGGATTTAACGACTGCAGGACGCTACTATGAATAGCTGGAACAACCAGATAGGGTCGCATATTTTCAAGGAGGCAAACATGGGAAAAAAGAGTAGAAAGGTCTTGCTAACCCTGGTATTAGTCGCAGTAGCACTTTCGCTTATTGCCGCGAGCGGGAGTTCACGCTTCAACCAGATCGAGTTTGGGGAAACTGCGAGCTTTTCAGCTGGCCGAGCAGGAGTCAGCTTCACCAGCAGCCAATATACCGGAACCGTTAAGCTAGCCAAGAAGAATCAGAACAACGCTCCAGGAGAGCAGCACCCAGAGTTCACCCAACGCCTGGTTGATATCCGGCTATACAAATACGATGGTGAACAGGTCAAGCATATTATGGGACCAGTGTATGCTTACTTCCAAGTCCGGCAATACGAAGTCAAGAAATGGGAGCAAGGATTGCTCAAGGTATATTTCTTTGATACCTGGAAACAGAATTGGGTGCCCTGCTACACCATGCCGGTCTACAGAAACGGAAAAGTTAGCTCATTATCCTGCCGGATGCGCGTTTTCGGTCTCTACGGCCTAGGTATTGCGAAGTCATATTAGATAGCTAGAATATCGCAGAATATATATAGATTCTCAGGTATAGTTGCGCATCAGCACTTGCCTGAGAATTTTGTACTTTATTTCCCCGTTGGAAAATCAATCACGAATGTCGTCCCTTCTCCAACTTGGCTGGAGACGCTGATCGTCCCACCATGATTTTCCACGATAGATTTGGTAATTGCCAATCCCAATCCTGTTCCTTGTGGAGGTCCATACCGCGGACGTGTGGCCTCCACACGGTAAAAACGTTCAAAAATATGCGGTAACTGATTTTTCGTGATCCCAAAACCGCTGTCCCGGACAACCAACCGGCTTATATGCTCGCTACCTACACGCTCCAGAATTATCTCTAGCTTGCCATTATGGGGTGTGTATTTTATGGCATTATCAATGAGATTGTAGAGCATCCGGCGCAGCTGTTCTTCATCCCCCAACAGCAGAGGAACTGAAGGATCGACATGGCGTATAAATTCGATGTCAGCACGCTGTGCACGAGCAAGGAAGGTCGCGTACACGTCTTCGACTATTTGTGCCAAGCTGACTGGAATCCGTTGTTCTTCAGATAAACCACCCTCAATCCGGGATAGGTCCAGCATTTCATTGACCATAAATGACAAGCGGTCGACCTCGCTCTCTATCTCAGCTAAGAAACGATCTGCGACAGAAGGATCATCAAGCGCCCCATTGCGCAAAGATTCCACCCGCAATTTGATCGATGTCAAGGGCGTACGTAATTCATGACTGGCATTGGCGACAAATGACCTAAGTTCGTGCACATAGGCTTGCAACCGCTCTGCCATTATATTGAACGAGTGGGCTAAACGATTCAGCTCAACCGGGACTTCCGGTGAATTTGCTCTAGCATCCATTTCTCCGCGCGCCAAACTCTCAGCCGTATCTGTTAAATGGCTGATCGGTACGGCGAGATTTCGGGCAAGGTAGTAACCGACCGCGCTAATAGCGAGAGCAACCACGAGGGCTGATGCAATCAGTGTGGCTAGAGACCGTCTTGCTGCCAGCAGTGCGTTTTCTGCCGGGACCTGCATAGCCACTGCACCAATGATCGCTGTTTTATCTGTCACTGCGACAGCCAGATTAAGTACTTCCCCACCCTGAGCGTTCCTAGCAATATATTCCCCTTCAAGATTGTCGCCAGATAAAACTCGCATTACCTCAGGTCTATCGGCAGCTGGCAACGACACCGAAAGATCACCTGAATTATCGACGATGGCTCGACCCATTGAATCATACACTGTATAGCGAACTTCAGGGTTGTTCCTGAACAGCTTTGCGATCGATATGGATAAATTAGGTTGGACACTACGATTTTCTTGGTATTCAAGAAGATGGTGCTCTAAGAGATCTGCCGCGGCGAATGCCAAATCTTCATAACGGTGTTCAACTTGGGCCCGGGTCGCACTATATAAAGTCCCCCCGGCGTACACCGATATTAGGACAATACTGATTAATGAAACAACGAGATGAGACAGTATGAGTCGTGCTTGGATAGTGCGCGGGATGATCGATTTCATGCAAACACCCAAAATGAATGTTGGCGAGTGCTCAACGCAAGAATAATTCGTTACACTAACTCTTCTTGACCAGCAAAGCGGTAGCCATGGCCTCGAACTGTCTGGATATATTTGGGGCTAGCAGGGTCATCCTCGATCTTGATCCTCAACCAGCGAATGTGCACATCCAACGTGCGCGGGTCTCCTATCCAATCGCTTCCCCATACTTCTGCTAATAATTCTTCCCGGCTTAAAGCTCTTCCAGCATTACGAATGAGGATCGATAGGAGGTCAAACTCGCGAGCAGATAACTGGACTTCTTGTTCATCTTTGATCACCCTGCGCGCCACAGGATCCAAGCTCAACTCTCCCAAAATGATGGGCTGCAGTTGAGTCATCTGGCGATCTAAATCAACTCTCCGCAAGATAGAGCGGATCCGGGCAAGCAGTTCCCTGAATGAGAATGGCTTGGCGAGATAATCATCCGCACCAACTTCTAATCCCAACACGCGGTCAATCTCTTCCCCGCGAGCAGTAAGCATGATAACCGGGGTTGCACTTCGGGCGCGTAATTGACGGCAGACCTCCAGTCCGCTCATCCCCGGCAGCATGACATCAAGGACAACCACGTCTGGTGAAAACTCACTAATAGCTTCAAGGGCAGCGGTTCCATCACCAACTGCTTCTACCTCATAACCCTCACGCTGTAAGCTGTAAGCCAGAGAATCGGTTATCAAAGGTTCATCATCCACAAGCAGTATTCGAGCCAAAATAGCCTCCAGATCTCGTGCAAATTTCACATTGAGCCAGTTAAATTGACTATTGTGAGAAAATCATATTTAGATTGGGCATATTGTATCCGAAATCACGTCTAAAGGCACCCCGTCTACTTCAAGATTACCTTTGCTATAATATCGATGTGACAAAACTTCGAAAAGTTATTATTTCTATAAACCCAAGTAATTCAATTTTCGCACTGATTTCCGGCATAACAATGCAAACTACTGTTATTGAACTGCAGGAAACACCCAAAATGATTCTATCCTTTCTTGATTTCAAGGCATTAAGATGTTGTTAAGGTTTCAAGCAACCCGCAACTTTTTTACATTCAACTCTACTTATATACTAGTGAGCAACCTGAAACAAGGCTATGCGAGAGTATATACACATTTTGAATCACATTAATCTACGGAGAGCTAAGTAATCACGGGAGGGTAAATGAAAACCAAGCAGAATATGCAGATCATCAAATACCGTAAACTGATTTTTAGCATCTTCATCACTTTCAGCTTCGTGATGCTCGTGGTACTCGTCTGGCAACCTAGTACTTCTTTAGCCCAAAAATCTGTGCTCGAAAATGATGGAACCATTTTCCTGCCTTTCATTTCTGGGGGTCTCGCCGGAGAACCGCCAATGCCAGAATTGGGGGATTACGTGGTCATCGGCTGGAATGACCTAGGCATGCATTGCTACAACCGTGACTTCCAGGACTTAGCGGTCCTGCCACCCTGGAATACATTGTGGGCTCAGGTGATCCAACGCGGCGACCCTCCGCTAATCGTGACTGAGAGCATCACCGTCACCTACAGCTTCCCCGATAACACCTATTCAATTGAGAAATCAAATTTTTGGGATTACGCTCAACAATTGTTCAACTTAACTTCCCCGCTGCCACCGAATATAGGATTATCCGGAAAAGGTTTGGCGGGAACGATGGACAATGTTGCCGATCACTTTATTGCCGAAGGTATACCGCTAACTGAATTTGATGATGATGACCATATTAACCGACAGCCCTACCAGCTAGCGGATATCGTGGTTACAGATTCCAAAGGGATTGAGCTAACGCGCAACCAGGTTGTTGCGCCGGTATCCACCGAGATGCACTGTGAATACTGCCATGCAGACGGAGAATTCGATATAAGCACTGGTCGTGTGGAAACAAATATCCTAACCCTTCATGATGAGGAGAATCAGGATGAATATCCAGGCGGCAACAAACCTCTTATGAGCCGTAGACCGGTCCTGTGTGCTGAATGCCATGCATCAAACGCACTTGGCGCACCTGGTGAACTTGGGATACCGAACCTTTCAAAAGCCATGCATGAGAAACACGCCGGAAAAGTCCAAGACAACACTGACGGCTGCTACGCTTGCCACCCAGGCCCAGACACCAAATGCTTGCGCGATGTGATGTCGAGTGAATTTGAGATGGGTTGTACAGATTGTCACGGCGGTATGGAAGCTGTCGCTCAAGAAAATCGCGAACCATGGTTGGACGAACCGCGCTGCGATGATTGCCACGACGCACCTGGATACGAGCAGGATCAGGAATTGTATCGGTTTTCAAAGGGGCATGGTGGCTTGTACTGTGAAGCCTGTCATGACAGCACTCATGCAATTGCTACGAGCAGCGAAGCAAGAGATGCGATCAAGTTTGTAAATCTGCAAGGGCATTCCGGCACACTTGCAGAATGCACAGTTTGCCACATCACTGAACCTATCGCTGGAGGCCCACACCAATAAACAAAGATGGCCGGTTGGCGGCTGACCTATTTTTTCCCTTGAAAACCGATGAGGCGGATATCCGCCTCATCGGTTTTCAGTAGAAGCGTGTTTGTTAAGAGCTTGTTAGCATGATAAACGAACACATAATATGAGCTACTGGTAGCACCTGGAATTTATGCGACGACAGCACCCTTTAACAACTCTGGTTGGTATAGCTCTCACCCTACTATTTCTGGTAGGTTTGGCTTTGCACGCCTGGAGCAATGGAGGAATTGCTTTCAGCCCTGGTAGAGTGAGCGCACTAGCCAAATCTGGAGTTGAGATCAGCGGGTATTCCTCGCATGCCAATTTTGAGGGAGATTGCAAACAATGCCATAAACCACTATCAGTTTCCCAGGATAGCTTGTGTATGAATTGTCATGAAGACGTAGCCCAACAGATAGACAATCGAAAAGGAACTCACAGCTATATCAGCTCTGAAGAGAGATGTGCGTACTGCCACGCTGACCATCGCGGACTGGAATATGACCTAACCGTAGCTGCATTTGAGAAGTTTAATCACACCCGCACAGATTTCTCGTTGGCAAAACACGGATATGATTACGAATCTTCAAGCATCAGCTGCTATACCTGCCATGAAAACCAGGCTGATTTTAGCATTTTGGATGAGAGCTGCGTTAAGTGCCATGCGCAGTCCAACCCGGACTTCGGGCTGCACCACATTGAACGATATGGAGATAACTGTTTGGTTTGTCATGATGGTGTTGACCGGATGGTAGCTTTCAACCATGAGAGCACTGATTTCCCCCTAGAAGGAGGCCATGTCGGGGTAAGTTGTACTCACTGCCATAGGATCAGTGAATTTTCCCAACCACAAGAAAATGTTCAGAATACGTCGGGTGAATTTCTCATTCGAAATGCACTTATTGATCCGGAAGAGAGTGATCCGTTCACAAATACGCCCCGCGAATGCGTAGCCTGTCATGAAGAACCGGCGCTCCATGAAAATATTTTTTCCGCTGACTGCAGTAAATGTCATACAACTGAGGCATGGTCAACAGCAAGGCTCAACGGTATAGAGTTCAACCATAGCACCCAGACAGTTTTTACCCTGGACCACCACAGGCGAGATTACTCTGGTGCGCAGATAAATTGCTATGAATGTCATGGAAAACAATTCAATGATTTTCAAGTGAATACCTGTATTGACTGCCACAACCAAGATACTGGAAATCCAAACTTTATTTCGGTCCATAT
>JBFENN010000013.1:0-33676 GCA_041551115.1 Anaerolineales bacterium | reverse complement strand
GATTTGACAAAACTACTCCGGTGGTCCAAAAAGAACACTCTTCATACCATTGAAAATTTGGTTGCAACTAGTGAGCTTATTGCAAACGTACAAATAATTGGATTTCCAGGTGAATGTTATGCTACACCGGCGTTACTCAGCCGACGATAATCCCACTTGATACCATCTGCTAATCACCCTGACTTGGGCTTGTCCAACCGTCTATCAGTGACCATTATGTGAGATGACCGAGTTGATAAACGATCAACGCCTAAATAAATCAGCCTTGATAACTGGAGCTTCAAGCGGAATCGGGGCTGCGTTTGCGCGCAAGCTTGCTCAACTTGAATACAACCTTATTCTCGTAGCCCGGCGTAAAAAACAGTTATTTGAGATGAAAGTCAGGTTGGAAAACCAACATGACATCCATATCAAAAATATTATTGCGGACCTATCAAAAGAAGCAGATGTTGCGGGAGTTGAAAAATTCATTCGCTCGCAGGAAGCGCTCGATTTACTGGTGAACAATGCCGGATTCAGTGTAACCGGGAAGTTCTCCACGGTTGAAATTGAGGATCATTTGGCAATGATTAATGTACATGTGATCGCGAGTGTGCGCTTCTCGCATGCAGCACTACCCGCGATGATAAAAGCCGCTCGCGGTGCGATCATTAATGTCTCATCAATAGCGGCATTACTGCCGCTCCGTAATGTCACCTACAGCTCCACAAAAGCATACTTGGTGACTTTTTCAAAGGCACTCCAAAATGAGCTCATAGGCTCTGGCGTCACAGTACAAGCACTTTGCCCAGGATTTACCTACTCCGAATTTCACGATAACCGAAAGAGGGTGGGCTTCCGCCGAAATGATATCCCTAGAATCCTTTGGGGAGAAGCTGAAGGCGTTGTGGAAGCATCATTGAATGCTTTGCCAAGTGAAAAACTAATCGTGATTCCAGGTACGATAAACAAGTTGCTTGTGGGCATTGGTACAAATGCGATCACCGGGCGAATAATCCGTTCGGCATCTCGGATGATAACAAAGCGTAAGCGCTGATTTATCTTGGCCGGTCTAGCCGGCAGTCTGAGGGGAAGTTAACATTTCCAATTTCATTGCACCGTAGGTGTGATTTTTATGTAATAATATAGATAGATACTGGCATAACTACGAATTATTACTATTGGATCTCGATAAATTCCGCTCCAGCCGTTCCTTGCTCATATAGAAAAAATCGGACTGACCCAAGATTTGATCAGGAGGATGACATGTCAAGTATCCCATCATCGCATGAGCAGATCATGACGATTGAGCGGCATATCCTGCAAGAACAAAAAGGGCATCCTGATGCGACTGGTATCCTGACCTATCTTCTTTATGATATCGCGCTTGCCGGAAAATTTATAGCCAGCAACACTACCCGCGCCGGCTTGGCTGAAATCTTAGGTGGTACTGATGAGATTAATGTCCAAGGCGAGCAGGTGATGAAATTAGATCGCTTGGCGGATCAAGCTATCTACCGGCTAAATGATCATGCCGGCAGATTAGCAGTATTAGCATCGGAAGAGCATGAGGATATCCTCCCTATTCCGGATAAGTATCCAACCGGGAAGTATGTCCTTCTATATGACCCGATTGATGGATCGGCAAATATCGACTACAACGTTTCAATCGGCACGATATTTTCCATCTACCAGCGTAAAACCTCATCTGGTCGCGGCAATATTGAGGATTGCCTACAGCCCGGACGTGATCTCGTTGCCGCCGGTTATCTCTTATACAGCGTTAGTACAATGTTGGTGTACACTACCGGTGGTGGTGTACACGGGTTTACACTCGACCCGAGCCTTGGTGAATTCCTGCTCTCCCACCCAAACATACAAATCCCCGAACCCGCCTCCTACTATAGCGTCAACCGAGGTTATACGAAGTTCTGGAGCCAAGGTGTCAAACATTACACAGAGTATTTGGAGGGATTGACAAATGAACATCCCCCCCTCTCAGCGCGTTATATTGGATCCCTGGTAGGGGATTTCCACCGCAACCTGCTAGCCGGAGGGATTTTCTACTACCCCGCCGATAGTAAAGATCCTAATATGCCCTCGGGGAAGCTCAGGTTGTTATACGAAGCCGTACCACTAGCTTTCATCGCTAATCAGGCTGGAGGGTATGCGTCAAATGGTAAGATGGACATTCTCGATATCGAACCGGATGAGCTTCACCAACGCACACCACTCTACATTGGCAACCGCAGCTTAGTGGAAAAAGCAGAGCAGTATATCAGCAGATACGGCTAAATTTGCCGTTCATTTCTAATGTTAATGGAAGGGGACTATATGAACTCACAAACTCCTGTAGAACTGAATCCAGAAGAGGTCACCAGGCAATGTGATCCCGCCAAATTGCCTTATGAAGATACTAACAGCATGCCAGATTTGAAGAAGGTAATCGGGCAGCCCCGCGCGTTGCGCGCTCTCGAGCTGGGAAGCGGTATCCCCGGGCATGGTTTTAATACATTTGTTCTTGGCCAACCTGGTTCCGGGCGCACGACGCTTAGCAGAGAGCTTCTCGAGCAAAAAGCAATAAAACAGCCGGTTCCAAGCGATTGGTGCTGTGTAAATAACTTTGAGGATCCACGCTATCCAATTGTATTGGAGTTGCCTCCCGGGGATGCTCCAACCCTCCGCAGTGAAATCCGAAACTTCATTGAACGCTGTAAGATTGAGATAAAGCGGGCCTTCAAGAGTGATGAATACATCAATGAACATGATCGGTTGCAAACTGAACTTAAAAACGCTCAAGAAAACGAATTCTTGAAACTGCAAGAACTAGTTGAGAGTAAGAACTTCATGATTGCACGAACTTCTTCTGGCTTCGTCTTGGTGCCAGCCGTCAATGGAAAACCGTTCAAACCAGAGGAAATCAAAAAACTATCATCTGATAAGCAGCAGAAGTTAGGGGACATTCAAGACAAGCTAGGGATTGAAGTTGAAAGAACAATTAACCGTATCCATGAACATGAGGATCGAGCCAACCAGGTATTATGGGAATTAAAAGAGAGCACAGTAATCTTCGTTCTTGAACCGATTCTTAAACCTCTCTGCAAAAAATATCAAGAAAACCCTAGGCTGTTAGCGCATCTGGGTAGCCTAAAGCGCGATATCGTCGTTAACCAGGAAAAGTTCCAAGCAGAGATTTATCCCAACACTGTCCTGCCAGGATTCAATCCCAACACTGAAAGATGGTTCAAGCGCTATGATGTGAATGTCTTGGTAGATAATGGGGGTTTGCATGGTGCGCCAGTCGTTGTTGAGAATCACCCATCCTATGGCAATCTACTAGGACGCATTGAACACGAAGTTGTCGTAGGGGCAAGCCGGACTGATTTCACAATGATTCACCCCGGTGCTCTGCACCGTGCTAACGGAGGCTTTCTTATCATCCCTGCTCGCGACCTTCTTCTAAACACCTATGCTTGGGAAGGTATCAAACGGGTTCTCCGTGAGGGTCAGATAAGGATTGTTGAATTAGCAAACCAGCTGGGCGTGGTTAGCACAGCCACGCTCGAACCGGAACCAATCCCCTTACAAATAAAAATTGTTCTCATTGGCACGCCCTTGCTGTATTATATGCTTCGTTCCCTAGATGAAGATTTTACGAAACTATTTAAAGTTCGTGCAGATTTCACGGATAAAATGATCCGATCACCCGAGACAGAATTGGAGTACGGTCTGTTCGTAAAGTCCGTCGTGGAGGAAAATAAGCTTCCACCTTTCGACCGAACGGCTGTCGCCAGGATCATCGAGTACAGCTCACGTTTGGCAGCAGACCAAACCAAACTAACCACACGCTTCGGAAATATCGCCGATATCATTCGCGAATCCGCCTATTGGGCAACATATCAACCAGCGGGCAAACACAATACCAAGATGACGCGCGGAGGAAAACTGGTGAAAGCCGCTGACGTCCAGCAAGCAATAGATGAAAACATCTACCGTAGCGACCTAATTGTAGAGCGATTGCAGGAAATGATCAGAGACAAAACACTCTTGATCGATGTCACTGGTTATCAGGTTGGACAGATTAACGCCCTTTCAGTTATGCTGCTTGCCGATTTCACTTTTGGAAAGCCTAGCCGGGTTACGGCATCTGCATATGTCGGACGCAGCGGTATTATTGATATTGAAAGGCAAGCGAATCTTGGGGGTCCCGTTCACACAAAAGGGATATTGATACTCAATGGGGTTCTTGGAAGGCTGTATGGTCAGACGCGATCATTAAGTCTGGCGGCGAATATTACTTTCGAACAGAGTTACGACAGTGTTGAGGGCGATAGTGCGTCAGCAGCAGAATTACTTGCACTGTTATCAGCTATTGGAGATATCCCACTCCGCCAAGACCGCGCCATAACCGGCTCGATAAACCAGCAAGGTCAGATTCAAGCGATTGGCAGCGTCAATGAAAAGATTGAAGGCTTTTTCCTAACCTGCAAGACCTTAGGGTTGACCGGTGAGCAAGGGGTTGTCATACCGAAGAGCAATATCCAACAGTTGATGCTGAATCAGGACGTCGTAGAGGCTGTTAGAAATGGTGAGTTCCATATTTGGCCTATTTCTACGATTAACGAGGCAATAGGGCTATTTTCTGATATTGATCCAGGTGAACCTCAAGATGATGGAAGCTACTCTGAGCATAGTTTTCACCGACGTGTAATTCAGCGATTTGAGAAGTTTGCTGAACTCGAAGACAAAAAGGGAAATGAGCACCCGGATCCTTCAAATCCCAAGGTGCAGGAAACCACCAATCAAGAAGAAATAGTTGACATTGTGATGGGATAGGTTCAAAATCCACTCCAACTTCTGCGAGTAAACCACTGCCACAAATCACAATCTCTATTTGCTTGGAGCAAACTATTTGAAAGTTTTCACGGATGACAGAAAGAATACTTGCTACATGCTGCCGATTGGAGAGATAGTAAAATGTTGAAAATTGCATTAATGGTAGAAGGACAAATGGGATTGAATTGGAACCGTTGGAAAAGAATCGCAACAGCTGCGGAAGACCTAGGGTTCGCTGGTTTATACCGATCCGACCATTATACGAACCCAGAACCTCCGGATATGGATTCGCTCGAGTTGTGGATCTCATTAACCTGGTTGGCATCTCATACGAACAGGATTGAATTCGGTCCGCTTGTATCTCCGGTATCATTTCGTGACCCAACTATGACCGCGCGAATGGCTGGTTCCGTTGATGATCTATCTGGCGGAAGATTAGTACTAGGCCTCGGCGCGGGTTGGCAAGAGCGGGAGCATCGAAACTTCGGTTGGCAGCTCGGCGACATGCAGGAGCGCTTTGCTCGTTTTGAAGAGGGCCTCACAGTCATTACCAAATTACTGCAGGATGACCAACCTATTACGTATTCAGGCAGCTACTATAACCTGAATAATGCGATAATGCTGCCGAGACCGCACCGCCCTGGTGGTCCTCCGATCCTGATCGGGGGAAATGGTCCTAACAAAACGCTGCCCCTTGTAGTGAAATTTGCTGATGAATGGAACGGTGTTTATATATCACCCGATAAATATGCTTCCACTAATGCTCTGCTGAATGATTTGCTTTTGGAAGCCGGTCGTGAACCTGTTTACGTAAAGCGTTCATTAATGACAAATCTTGTATTTGGACGGACCGATCAGGAAGTAAACCGCTTACTCCAGGCGGGAGTATTTGGGATTACATCAAAAACCGAGTTGCAAGAAAACGGTATCATCGTAGGCACGGCAAGCGAAGTGATCGACCAGCTCGGTGAATTCGCAGCTGCAGGAGTAGAAAAGATCATGCTCCAATGGCTAGATTTTGAAGCAATAGATCGCTTAAATGGATTCGCACAAAATGTACTAGAGAAATATCACTGCTGATGAAAACTGGTACATACTGCCAAGCTTTGAGACAATGATAGAATGTAAACGCTAATATACAACATGATTCGAATAACAACATGGTCTTGGAGACTGCTCCTATGCTTAGGAGTTAAAGATTCTAATTCTATATACCCGGAAACCAAAGAATGAAAAAAACATCAGCTATATTATTCTTTTTGATCGCATTGTTAATCATGCTAGGCTGCAGTTTGTTTACTGGGATCAGCGAACGGATATCGGTAACCAAAGCTACAGTTGATGATGTGGCGACAAAAGTTGAGCAGGGTAGAAACCTAATTGGCACTGCTGAAGGAGTCGCTACCCAAGTTAGAGAAAGTGGTGTCCTGGGGACAGTGCAGAGTTTAGCTACAGAAGTGGACGAATCTGGGATGCTTGCAACAATCCAAGCGATTACTACTGAGCAAGGCCCGGTTATTCGCGGTACTATTCAAGCAATCGCAACCCAAGAAGTTCCGGCTTTGATAGCTACAGCTCAAGCAATAGCAACTGAGTTCTCAGAAGGGCAGGGGACGATTCCATCTGATATCCCGGTAATCGATAGTAGTCTGGAAAATCTAGTGGCTAATTCGAGGATCATCTCGTACCAGACAGCTGTGCCATTTATTAATGTAGTAGATTTCTATCGAATAGAGATGCCCTTAAATGAGTGGGGCGAACAAGAAAACGACTCGTTTTTAGCCGAGAATACTGCAGTGCTGGCATTCACTAAGAATGTTAAATCTGCAACAGTAACTCTTTCCACAAATCCCTTAAACAATCACACCATTGTTTTAATCACTATCCACAATAAATAGAGAACTTTATGTTAGATAATTTCTTTAATCCTACCTCGGTTGCTGTTATCGGGGCTTCCACTAACCCTGCGAAACTTGGTCATGCTGTTGTGAGGAATCTGATCGAAGGCGGTTACTCGAAAAAAGGATCAATATTCCCGATCAATCCCAAAGCCGATAAGATACTTGGGCTGAAGACCTATCCCTCAGTTCTCCAAGTCAGAGATCAAATAGATCTAGCTGTAATCGTAATCCCATACCCACATGTCCCAAATGCTTTGCAGATATGCGGTCAGAAGGACATTCCAGCAGCCATTGTGATCAGTGCTGGTTTCCGCGAAGCCGGGATGGAAGGTTTAGAACGCGAAAGAGAATTAGTAGAGATCGCGCAAGAATATAACATCCGTATCATCGGCCCAAACTGCCTCGGTATCATCGACACATTCACGCCAATAAATGCTTCTTTTGCTGCCGGCACGCCACCATCCGGACCGATGGCATTCATGTCCCAATCGGGTGCATTAGGGACTGCAGTTCTGGATATCGCACTCGCCGGACGCTTAGGTCTTTCAAAATTCGTGAGCTTGGGGAATAAGGCAGATGTCAGTGAAATCGATTTACTAAGATCATGGTCAGATGATGATAATTCACGCGTGATCATGATCTACAGTGAAGGATTGCCTAATGGGGAAGAATTCATACAAATTGCGCGCGATGTAGCACAGAAGAAACCAATCATCGCGATAAAATCTGGGGTGACACAATCGGGTTCCCGGGCAGTTTCATCCCACACTGGCTCCCTAGCTGGCTCAGAACAAGCTTACCAAGCAGCTTTTCAACAGGCGGGGATATTAAGAGCGGATTCAATGGAATCGCTTTTTGATATTGCTTTAGCAAACGGCTATAAACCCCCCATAAATGGTGACCGAATTGCTATTATTACGAATGCCGGAGGACCGGGAATCCTGGCAACAGATGCGTTAGAGCGTTCAGGAATGACCATTGCCCGGTTTGATTACGAAACAATCCATGCATTGGAACAATTTTTACCTGACTCGGCGAGTGCTGCCAATCCGGTTGATGTGCTCGGTGATGCCCTTGCAGATCGCTATCGTTATGCATTTGAAACGGTAGCAAAAGATGAACATGTTGATGGCTTATTAGTTTTGCTCACTCCTCAAGCCATGACTGAAATTGATGAAACCGCTCACGCAATTGGACAACTATCGCACAGTATAGATAAACCTGTCTTATGCTGCTTTATGGGAGAAGCTCGGGTTAATTCAGGGGTCGAGATTCTCACATCGTATGGAGTTCCAAATTATCCATTCCCCGAACGCGCGGGGCTGGCATTCCGTTCAATGTCTGATTATAAAGAAATCCGCTCGCGCCCGCCCATAAAGTATGTTAACTTCGAAGTGGATCGGGAGGCTGTGTCAGATTTGCTCCAGCGTGTCCTTTCAGAAGACCGGGTATCCATCGGGGATTCTGAAGCCCGCTCAATACTAACTTCATACGGGCTTCGAATACCTTATTCCGAAGTTGTCGAAACAGCAGATCAAGCTGTTGAAATCGCGGGGCAGATTGGTTACCCAGTCGTATTAAAAATCGCATCACCAGATATCCTCCACAAAACGGATGTCGGGGGCGTCAAGGTTGGATTAAGTAACGCTGAAGCCGTTCGGGATGCTTTCGAGCTAATGGTTTACCGGGCGCAAAGATATATACCTGAAGCACGAATCTGGGGTTGCCTGGTACAAGAAATGGTCCCCTCCGGTGGTTTAGAGGTCTTGGTCGGTATGAACCGCGATCCACAATTTGGACCTTTAGTAACTTTCGGGCTGGGTGGTATCTACGTTGAAACATTGAAAGATGTCACATTTAGGGTAGCCCCATTCTCCCAGCTTGAAGCAGAACAAATGCTAGGAGAAATTCGCGCACATGCCCTGCTGGATGGCGTCAGGGGACAACCTGGTTATGATAAAAACGCGATTGTCGATTGTTTACTCCGCATCGGTCAACTTGTACAAGATTTCCCAAATATAGCTGAAGTAGATATTAACCCTTTGATGGTATACCCTGGATCGCAGGGAGCAATTGCCATCGATATGCGACTTGTTCTGGACAAACCATTGACAGATGTACCTACTGAAAATAATCTGCAGTTTACGGAGAAAATGGCATGAATTCTATTTATATAACCTCTGTTGAGCGCTATTCTGGCAAAACGGCTACATGTCTCGCATTGGGAAAAAGATTAATTGCTGATGGATACAAGGTTGGTTACCTAAAGCCGTTAAGCATGCAGCCATACATGATTGGTGGAAAAATCGCCGATGAAGATGCAGTATTTGTAAAAGAAATTCTAGGACTCGATGTACAACCCTGGGAAATTTCACCCGTAGTAGTAACCCCTGAATTCTTACGAAAACGTTTGCTGGGGAAAGAAGATTTTAACCTGATGAGCAAGGTACAGGCGGCCGCTGAAGCTTCTAGTGCCGGGAAGGATATATTAATTCTCGAAGGTGGGGCAAGTATGCGTGAAGGGTATGCGGTTGGTTTACCCACCCTGAATGTCGCCGAAGAATTATGCACAGATGTACTCGCATTGATCAAATACCGCGACGAGGTCAGGGTTCTCGATGATACATTAGCTGCACGCAAGCGGCTAGGTGATTTGCTGTGTGGGATAATTATTAATCGTGTACCGAATGATGCCATCGAATTTGTGCACGACACTGTAGTGCCATATATCGAGAATCTTGACCTGCCAGTCTTTGGTGTGTTGTATGAAAAACCCGGTTTAGAAGCTTTAACCGTAAAGGAAATTGTTCAAGTACTAGAAGCTAGAATTCTCACCGAAGGCACAAATCTCGATGCATTGGTTGAAACATTAACTGTTGGAGCGATGACTGCTGAAGCGGCTCTAAGCCGTTTTCGTAAACAAATCAATAAAGCAGTGATTACCGGTGGTGACCGAACAGATATCCAGTTAGCCGCGCTTGAAACCTCAACCACCGCCTTGATCTTAACCGGTAATCTACATCCAAGTCCGTTAATTATTAAACAGGCAGAAGAGTTCAACGTCGCAGTTCTGCTTGTCCCGACCAATACAATGGAGACTATTGAACTGCTAGAAGGCATTTTTGGGAAAACACGACTAGGACAATCAACAAAATTAGCACAATTTGAAGAAATATTTAATGACTTTGTTGAAATTCCCAGATTCTATAAGTGCCTTGGGTTATAAGTGGAAAAAGGTGGCAATAACTAATTAAAAATGCTTCACTGTAAAAATGCAAGGAGTATCCTCCAAAATCCACCCCATATACTACTGACAACTTGCGATTCATAACCAAATCCTTGCCTGGAAAATCTCATTCATGTATGTGCACATACACATCTACTTATCTGGTGTGTTCAGTTTTCGACTGCCGGTAAATCATCGCTTCCTTGGACCAGAATACTCCTTTCACCGCAATAGAATTGTTTCCGAAATCTCCCATCAACCCTACACCTAGATACTTTCACCCTCAGCAACAGACCTCGAAAGATTTACCCCAGAATTAGTCATCTATCCTGCAGGTGCAGATCCATACAGCGGTGATAGATAAGGGCCTCTTTCAGTAAGTAAAGCCGGATGGTCAGCGCGGACGACTATGTTTTTTCTCTGCGCTCATATCAGAAGATATCTATGCCGCTGTATAAGCAGAAGGTTATGTTCGGGATATCCGTTACACAGTTGATTTCCATCTGAAAACCGTGCATAGCACGCTGAGAAATAATTGGCAGAACTTGCTTAGTATGATGGAATGGTCACCACCTAACCTTGTATAGATAAGTGTGAATCAAGAGATCCATATTGATAATATATTCTGGACGTTGTATGGTTATCATCATAAGCTAGATCAGCTAAAATATTGAAGACCCCCTTTCCAGCTACTCAGGCCATGCCCTAATATTTATCTCCCAAAGCCGTTTTCGGTATGCTTGAAGGATACATCATGAAAATGGGATTTACTCCTATCCTCTGTCTTCCCCGCGACTTACTCCCATCTCCACCGTATATACAATTAAGGACAGTCATTTTCACAAGACTATCTAATCAACAGATAAAAGCTTCTGCAATCATAGGAGGAGTAAAATGTCAACAGGAAGACAGCCTCTACGGAGGTCACGCAACAAGAGGATATTGGTTGGTGTTTGTGGTGGATTAGGAGAATTCTTTGGGATTAATCCGCTCTGGTTCCGGCTGGGTTTTATACTAACTCTGCTGCCAGGTGGTATACCAGGCCTCATACTATATCTCTTATTTTGGATTATCATCCCTAGTGCGTAGAGGCCCATTAAAACAAACATCACTGGAAAGTTAGCCCATCGATAGTCATCGGTGGGCTAACTTTTTCCTCAAGAACTTATAATTTGATTTCATCGACCAAATCTCCATTCAAGTAAACCTCATAATCACCTGGCGAATACTCTCCTAATGGTATGATCGTTTCAAAAGATTGGATCACCTGGATACACATTAGATCCTCTTCGGTCAGGGAATAGAGTTCGATTTCGATCCGTTTTGATCCAGCATCATGAGTGAGGGTTGCCCGCAGTATATGGCATGGAGTTGGTAGATCTCCAGCAACCCGCAGCAGCACCTGGACCGGGTTTGATTCCTTCAGTATCGACTCGATTTCCTTGACCATCACTGGACCAGCAATCATATCCTCTTCTCCCGCGATTGGGTCTAATGGTGAGATAAGCAGCGGGTCCCGCATTTCCAATTCCTTCGGGGCAGCTGGAATCTGCTGGTCAGGATCAACGATGGTTGGCTGGGCGGTTATTTCGGCTGGTTCCTTCGCAGGCAAATCTGTGGGTTGCGCCTCAGCAGCGCAGCCATAGAAAGTGAGGCTGGCAACAAATATCACTAATGCGAATACTTTGTGATTCATGGTACCTCCGTACAAAGCGCGGTACGTTGCGAATGCATTTGGCATTCCATTAATCATTAGACGTTCTATCTTAGAGTAAGGTTCCGAAAATATCGCTATATTAACCTTTGATGACCACTAATGGCTTCAGCCGAGCAACTTTCTTAGCTATCCTGGCTCCAGTGACAACATCTACCACCTCATCGACATCTTTATATGCTTGGGGGGCTTCTTCCGCAAATCCTGCCATTGAGCCCGCACGGATATGGATGCCACTTTCGGTTAACTGTTTATGTAAATCTTCACCCCAAACTTGCTTCTTAGCCTTGCTGCGGCTCATTAGCCTTCCCGCACCATGACAGCAGGAGCCAAAAGATTTCTGCATACTGAGTTCTGTACCCACTAGAACCCAAGAGGCCGTCCCCATACTTCCGGGGACTAGAACAGGTTGACCGATCGGACGATATTCTGCAGGCAGTCCCTCAAAACCCGGTCCAAAGGCACGCGTTGCACCCTTGCGATGGACACATAGTTTGACCGGTTTGCCTTGAATTTCATGCGTCTCAATCTTACCCATATTATGAGCGATATCATACACTTGCTGCAGATGCCAGTTGCTTACCTTATCAGCTAAAGTCAGTTCAAAGGCTTTCCGTGCATGATGAGCCAACACTTGGCGATTCGTAAAAGCATAGTTAGCTGCACACCTCATCGCCGCCAGATAGCTCTCTCCCTCAGGTGAATCCAGGGGAGCGCAGACCAATTCACGGTCAGGCAGCTCAATCCCATATCGACGCACTGCGCCTTGCAGTTCCCGCACATAATCACTACATATCTGGTGTCCAAAGCCGCGCGAACCGCAATGAATCTGGACCACAATATTCCCTATCCGCAAGCCCATTACTCGTGCTGAACGTTCATCATATATCTGTTCAACCAAATCAACCTCAATAAAATGGTTGCCTGCTCCTAATGTACCAATTTGAGCTTTACCCCGTTCCTTAGCCCTTTTGCTCACTTTACTAGGATCTGCGCCTGGAAGGCAGCCATGTTCTTCTGTGCGTTCAATATCAGTTTGTGATGCGAATCCCTTCTTTAACGCCCATCCACTACCCTGCCGACATACTTGTTCTAGTTCTTGGATATTTACTCGGATGTGACCTTTCGTACCTACTCCACTAGGGCATTGGTAATTCAACGTTGTAGCAAGTTCATCCAAATCATTTTTTATTTGGGAGAGAGGGATTTGTGAAGACAGCAGGCGGACTCCACAATTGATATCATACCCTATCCCGCCCGGTGAAATTACTCCGGATGGATATTGAGTAGCAGCCACTCCTCCGATCGGAAATCCATAGCCTTGGTGCATATCAGGCATAACAACAACATGCTTAACCAACCCTGGCAACGTGGCAGAGTTTACTGCTTGTTCCAATGAACGGTCCTGCATGACAGCTTTGATGATCTGGCGGCTAGCAATTATGCGGACGGGTACCCGCATATCAGCACGGTATGCTTGCGGGATTTCCCATTCATAGTCACTAATTTTCCTGAGATCTTTAGTATCGACCATGGTTTAGCCTCCTACCAATATTAGCTGATAAGGTCGCGACCTTATTGTTCAGACATCAAATACTACTCGAACACATAAGCCACTCTGGGTGCTGATTACGGCCAGATTATGGTATGTCACCGCCTTAATTTCTTTGGAGTCAGCAAGTATCTCGCTTCCGATCGCTTTAACATCGATCAAATTTCTGCTTACCACAATCTCAAACTCATCAAATGCAAGGTTTTCCATATCAGCGATAAACAGCAGCTCTTCCAGAAAGCTCACCAGCGCCTGCTCAAAATCATTGAACATGAAATGAAACTTTCGAACTACCCGATTTCCAGGAATCAACCTAATTCCTGCTAGGGCATTCATCCCTAAAGCAGCCTGCTCCAGCAAGTCGATAAAATTCGGTGCCCATATTTCCAATTCGCAATCTGCAGTGTGTTCAAGTTCTCGGAAACCTGCTTTTAGATTGCTCATAATAATCAATTATATACTAGCGGGCACCAAGTCTAATTTGACAACAACATAGGCTAGGGCGGGGAGACATTGCCATTCGTTTGGCGCTCTTAATTCCTGCGATATCAGCTATAACCACTGTTTTTGTGTGCTTTGAGTGGTGACCCGCGATGAAGTATAATGGGCTCGCTTCATTAAATTGCTGAGGCTTAAAAACACATGAAATTGGAAATGATAAAAGAGCGATTGGACAAACTGGAATTCCGTTTACAAGCTTTGATCGAGGGGAGCTCAGCTCGGTTGTACCCCAGCGAACTGAGAAAAATAGATCTAAGTCATCAGCTCATCAGCGCAATGCAAAAGGGTATCAAGTCTGATCCAGATGACAACTTTATCGCTCCAAACACCTATATAATTTCATTGAACCCCCAACAGATCCAGCTATTCACCGGAGATGATGCCCCCACTTCGCAGTTGATAGACTCAATAGCTCAATTTGCATCGGAATCGAATTTAATCTTTCTCTCGGAACCAAAGATCGAATTTCGCAGTGATTCCGACATTCCATGGAGCGAGTGCCGAGTGGATGCCCTGATTGAACAATCCAATCTCGCGCATACTTCAGATATTGCGCACGCAACGCATGAGCTTTCTTCAGCAGTTCCTGTAGATGCTTACCTCATCCTCAATGGGACCGACATGATCCCATTAAAAGATCTGGTGGTGAATATCGGTCGTCGCCCGGACAACCATATCGTGATTAATGATAACCGGGTTTCACGTATCCATGCTCAACTTAGGGCAATTAATAATCGTTATGTAGTCTTTGATCTGCAATCTACTGGGGGTACTTTTGTAAACAACAACCGGATTGGTCAGGCAATCCTAGCACCTGGTGATGTGATCTCTTTAGCGGGTTTCCCGCTTTTATTCGGTCAGGAGGAAACACCTATCAGCAGCACGCAGAGATATTCACCTGATCAGGAATAAGGTATTCCAAAATGAGCGGTCCATTACTTCTAGGCCTGAGAATCGCTATAGCGGTGAGTTTATATGCATTCCTGGGCTTCATATTATACGTACAGTGGTCCGAATTGCGACAGCAAAGTGGGCAGGTTGCACCTTCCCAACCGCCAACAATCATTTTGATGATAGCCAAAGAGGAGCAAGTACTACGCTACCAATTTGATCTGCCAGAAATTATCATTGGGCGCGATCCAGCATGTGACTTAATGCTTTCGGATTCAACTGTGTCTGCAAAACACGCCCGGATTAACTTCAAACACAGTCAATGGTGGTTAGAAGATATGAAATCCACCAACGGTACTATGCTCTACCAACAACAAGTGGATATTCCGGTTGTGATTACGAGTGGCGATCTTTTCACATGCGGCCAAGTGGAGATTTCAGTTGAAATAGAAGGTGACCAGAGTGTTGTTATTCGTAACCAAGGAGAAGGCGTTGATGGAAGATCATCCTAAGATCGCTGTAATCGGTGGCTCCGGGTTATACGAGTTTCCCGGTATTGCGGACATGCAAGAACTTGATATCAACACCCCATTTGGAAAACCAAGCAGTCCAGTCGGTATTGGTACCTTAAATGGTCAGCGGATAGCATTTATCGCCCGGCATGGTATCGGGCACTATATAACCCCAAGTGAAGTTCCCTATCGAGCAAATATATTTGCCCTCAAATCGTTGGGGGTTGAGCGTGTGATCAGTATCAGCGCCTGTGGTTCACTACGGGAAGATTACCATCCTGGAGATATCGTTATACCAAACCAGCTGTTTGATTTCACGCGTTTTCGGAAAACTAGCTTCTTTGAGGATGGATTTGTTGCCCATATCAGCGTAGCGGATCCCTTTTGTCCAGATCTCTCAAAACAGCTGGAGGCTTCTGTTGATCGATCAGGTGGAAAAGTTCATGCTAGTGGAGCATTGATCACAATTGAAGGACCACGGTTTTCAACACATATTGAATCTACTACATTCAGGACTTGGGGGATGTCGCTGATCAATATGTCAACGGCACCAGAAGCATTCCTCGCCAGAGAAGCTGAGATGTGTTATGCAGTGATGAATCATGTGACCGATTATGACGTCTGGCATGTTAGTGAAGAACCGGTCACAGTCGCGATGTTAATTGACACACTTAATCGTAATACAGTACTAGCCCAAGATTCTGTGTCTAACTTACTGCTGAATTGGTCTGGGACAGCTGACTGTGATTGCGGGAAAGCATTAGCTAACGCAATGATTACCCAACCCGATGCAATCCCCTCTGATACCAAGCGACGCCTCTTTATCTTAATTGATAAATACATCAAATAGGTCCCGACTTTTGGAAAATCTCAAGTAAATATGCCCCTGTCAAGATATCTTCGTCAAATTGTACCGCCAACAAATTCGAGGATCGATCGTCTTCAAGGGCGCTTGTTAGTCACGGCCGCGGGTTTCATGCTCTTGTTCGCAACCGGCCTAACAATATCTCCAGCCGTTCGCTCCCGACGATGGGACGTAGGATTACGATGGGAACATTGGTTGGGTATAGCCATCTGGGGAATCGTATTTCTTATCGTTCACCGCGTATCGGTTGTTATGCTCCCCGATCGTGACCCATTTATTTTGCCCATTGCCGGTTTGCTCTCAGGGTGGGGTTTGCTAACGATCTGGCGATTGTTCCCTTTTTTTGGATTACGCCAGACGATTTGGTTTATCGTCGCGCTAACCATCTTCGCACTCGGTATCCGCCTCCCTGATAATCTCAATTACTTAAAACGCTACAAATATCTCTGGCTGACCAGTGGACTGCTGCTCACCGCATTGACATTATTTTTTGGAACAAATCCAATGGGATATGGTCCTCAGATGTGGTTGGGCTGCTGTGGCATTTACCTGCAACCATCTGAGATATTAAAACTGCTTCTGATTATCTATCTTTCGGCTTATTTTGCCGGGTTTGCATATCAGCAACCCAGCAACCGAGATCCTAAAACTCCTGCCTATTCCAGCTCAGCCATTCGTCATAGGTTGTACCCGTTGTTACTGCCGACACTACTCATGACAGGGTTAGCCTTAGCGGTGCTCCTCACCCAGCGTGACCTTGGAACCGCAACAATCTTTATCTTCTTGTACACGATCCTTCTCTTCCTTGCATCTGGTAAGAAAAGGATTGTTCTATTTAGCGGAATTAGCCTCATTTTAGCTGGTGCAGTCGGGTTCCTACTTTATGATGTAGTTCAACTGCGAATTGAAGCTTGGATCAATCCCTGGTTGGATCCGAGTGGAAGATCTTACCAAATTGTCCAATCTCTGATCGCAGTTGCCAATGGTGGGCTGATTGGCAGGGGACCTGGGATCGGCAACCCCGGTCTCGTCCCAATTCCGCACTCGGATTTCATCTTCGCGACGATAGCAGAAGAAGGTGGTTTTTTAGCGATAATTGCCTTGTTATCATCGATCGCAATACTTGCTGTCCGGGGAATAATCATCGCAATCCGAGCTGGCGATATTTTCCGGAGATACCTAGCAATCGGGCTCACCACTTACCTAGTCGGACAATCCATCGTTATCATCGGGGGGAATTTACGCTTACTACCGCTGACTGGAGTTACGCTGCCTTTCGTATCCTATGGCGGCTCCTCTTTGGTTGTGTCATTTATCGCGATCTTATTCTTGGTTCAGATCAGCAATCGATCTCGCCATGCTGTTCCGGCTGATTTACCCAATCGAAGACCTTACCTTTTTCTGGGAGGTTTTCTACTCTTAGGCATAGCTGCTTTGGCCGTCACAGCGGGTTGGTGGTCATTCTACCGCGCACCAACTTTGTTATCACGAACGGATAACGCCCGTCGCACGATTGCTGACCGTTATGTTAACCGCGGAAGCATCCTGGACAGCACAGAACAATCCTTAGCCCTCTCACTTGGGCGACCCGGTGAATATACCCGCAGTTACTTATATCCACAACTCAGCCCAGTCGTAGGTTATACCCACCACGCTTATGGTCAGGCAGGTATCGAAGCGAGTATGGATGAATATCTACGGGGCTTACGTGCTCTACCCGCATTGCAGATATGGTGGAATCACCTACTTTTTGGTCAGCCACCAGCGGGATTAGATATAAGATTGAATATAGATCCGAACCTGCAGAAAATTGCTGACAAATCTTTGGCTGAAACGCGTGGCGCAATCGTCGTAATTAACGCAGCCACCGGTGAGATTTTGGCGATGGCATCACACCCCAACTTCGATGCAAATTTCTTGGACGAACAATGGATTGAACTAATTGACGACCCGGAAACACCATTATTGAATCGCGCAAGTCAGGGTAGTTACCCGGTCGAATCCCTGAAGGATCGGTTGTTTCCAGATGGAATCGATATGTATCAACTGCATGAAACGCCGTTAATACGCCTTGATACGAGCAATCCATACATCAGCGAGCAGGGAGAAAATTATGCTAGCCCCCTGCACATGGCCATTATCGCTGCGACACATGCTGCTGGAGGAACTCGTCCCCCCGCCCAGATTGTTAATGCAGTAATGGTTCCCAACACTGGGTGGATTATGCTACCCCCCCTTGCGGATGCCGTTGATCTATTCTCGCTAGACATTGCCGAGCAGAGAATCGGTCTTTTAGCGAATAGTCCGGCAGATTTCTGGTATTTACACGAGACAATAGCAACAGGAGCCGAAACTATTACCTGGTACATATCTGGCACGCAGCCCAGCGATCAGGATCAAGCATACGCTTTTGCGATCCTGATCGAAGCTGAGAATACCGAGCTGGCGAGTCAGATTGCTGAGCTATTAGAACAAGCACTCTACGTTCCAAGCGATTGATCCAAAGACGTAGTATGGAGTTCGGCATCCTAATTGACGTTATTTCACGCGAATGAAGCGTCGTTTACCTACTTGTAAGACACCCGGATGTGGGAACAGCTGGTTGGGGTCTTTGAGAGTTTCACCATCTAAACGAACTGCATTTTGATCAATCATGCGGCGTCCTTCACTTTTACTACTAACCAATTTACCTTTGACTAGCACATTGAGAACTGTTTGATCCTTCATCAAAGCGATCTCCGGGATATCTGTCGGTATATTTCCTTGCTGAAATACGTGTTTAAAAGCCTGTTCCGCACGCGAAGCAGCTTCTTCACTATGGTATATTGAGACAATCTCCCGAGCAAGTTTCATTTTAATATCACGTGGATGCAGACTGCCATCTTGGATACCCATCTCGATAGAGTCAATTTCAGGTGGGGTCCAGGTAGTCACTAATCGGAAGTAATAGCCCATCGCCTTGTCTGGGACACTCATAACCTTCCCGTACATATCCTCTGGGGTGGATAACAATGGGATATGATTGCCCAAGGATTTACTCATTTTGATTTCTCCATCCGTTCCCGGTAATATATCTAAAATGATGGCAATATTTGGTTTTGCCCCCATAAATGACATCAGCTTGCGTGCGGCAGTCACGATATTAAACAGCTGGTCAGTCCCCCCGACCTGGACATCGGTATTCAGGGCATAGGCATCATACCCTTGCATAATGGCATAAAAAGTTTCGTGCAAGAAAATTGGGTCTCCATTATCCCAGCGCTTACGGAAATTTTCACGACCTAGGAACTGTTGAATCGTGAAGTTTGAAGCCAAACTGATCACATCTGCAAATGAGAGCTCTGATAACCAAGTGGCGTTATACCGAATTCGGGTCTTATCACGGTCAAGAACTTTGTAGGCTTGCTCTGCATATGTCTGAGCATTATTGGCAACCTCTTCTGCGGTTAGCTGTGGTCTGAGCTTATCCTTATCGGATGGATCACCGATTAATGATGTATAGTTGCCTACCAAGAAGACAACTTCGTGCCCCAATTCTTGGAATTGACGAAGCTTGCGCATTGGCACGGTATGGCCTAAATGGAGGTCGCTTGTGCGGGGATCAAAACCGCAGTAAATACGCAGCGGTCGGTCCTCCTTCGATGCATCGAGGAGTCGGGTCCTTAACTCGCCCGCCATTACCCGTTTAGTCTCGTCATCACCGTACTCTGTGCCCTGCATCAAGTAGGCGACTTGTTCATCAATGGTCATATTCATCTTAGTAATCTCCCTTAGCTAATTTCGCAGTAGACTATCCCATGCTATTATATTTCTTATCCTTCTGGGAATAGCTATAAAAATAAAACGCGCCCTCTGTGGTGAGGGCGCGCCTATCTCACCACCAATAGTTCACTCACGGGCATAATAATATCCCTCGCCAGTTCGTTCTACAATATGCATATGGCTATTGAGAACAATCTGACGCAAAATATCTTCGCCTCGTACAAATCCGAAGCGACCTTTCACTTCTCCCATCACCTTTATTTCTGCCAATGTTTGAAATCCAAAATATGACTTATTACCAATGACCTGGACTTTTCTCCCCCAACGTGCAGGCATCGCCCGGACTTCCTGGATCTCATCCCAGGTCATCTTGACATTGCGTAGCCCATTCGTGAAAATCACCCTGCTTTGATTAATCCGTAGTTCTGTTTTTCGGTCCATCCAATTCCCGAGACTAATACTCAAAGCTGATCCAAACAAGAGCACAGCTATAATGGGAATCGCTAGCATCACTTGTTGACCAGTAGCTCCTAAGACTACCCATAGTATTACAACCAATAATGACGAAACCCAGGCAATCAGCTCCGTTCGCCGCGGGGTAAGCTCAGGTCGATAAATCGTCTCGTTTGCAGCTGATTCCATGGAGCGATTATACCATCAGGACATTTTCAAGGAATGTGCTGCACGGGCTGTCCCATGCTATAATTCCGCATTATATACATATCACATCCAAACTTATGACATCCAGACCAGATCATTTGGAGCCACTGTCGTATATGAGTTTGATGCATAAATCTGTACTGGTTTTAAATGCGAATTTCGAACCAATAAATATTTGTTCTACTCGTCGTGCTATCACAATGGTAATTGCCGGTAAGGCAAATCTAGTTCTAAACGGACGAGGAGAAATTCACACCATTAACCAGATCTTCCCATGCCCATCAATCATCCGCCTTGGGAGAATGATTAAACGCCCGCGCCCTCAGGTTCGTTTAACAAAACGAGAAGTTTTGCGTAGAGACAAATACATGTGCCAGTATTGTGGTCAGAAGTCGGCGAATCTCACCCTTGACCATATCATACCCAGGCATCTAGGTGGCAATCACAGCTGGAACAACCTAGTTGCAGCATGCCCCCAATGCAATCACCTTAAAGGCGGGAGAACCATTGAACAGGCTCATATGCGCTTACTGAATCCCCCACAAGAGCCACCATCATCAGCCAGATATTTATTCGGAAGGCATCTCTATAATTATTCCGAATGGCTACCTTTCGTCGAGGGGTGGTAAACAAAATAAGCGTTCAGAAATACTAACCTTTCTAAAATTAGATAAACCTAAAGCTCAAATTCCATCATATCTGTTGCCAAGTAGACAGGAGCACCGAAAGTCGATTCTGCCTCTAGTGTGATACCTTCAGAAAAGTACTCGCCGGTTGGATAGTGTATCAGATAAAGCATTTGGGCATTTGCCTTGTGTGCCTGGCGACCAGCCTGCGCTGCAGAAGTGTGTCCAAAAGAAGCTCCTGATGCTTCGTGTAAAAGGAAGTCGGCATCGCGAGCGAGATTCTCCACCGCCTCACATGGCTCTGTGTCACAAGAGTATGCCAGTACTTTCTGGGTTGCCTCTATTTCAAACCTTAACCCGATCGTCGGTATAATGTGTTTCACAGGCGACGAGAAAATACTAAATTCTGAATTCGCAAGCACAGGTGATAGCTCTGTTTCTGGCAACGTATGGAAATGGATTGGGAATAGGTTCGGCCATGTATCCCAATCATATGAATTCATCATCTTCTGTATACGTTCAAGTGTATGCACGAGTCCATATATCTGCAGTGGCTGTTTTCGCCCTAGCAGCCATATCCCCATCAGGTATGAAGCAACTCCTGACACGTGATCGGGATGGAAATGCGTTAGGATCAGATCGCTAACTCCGTTGTGATCAACTCCAAGGGAACGCAAACGTAATAACGGGTTAGATGAACAGTCAATTAATACTGTATGATGCGAGCCTTGAATGACCATATGCGTATTTTGATGTTTCTCTGCCGGTATCGCATATGACGAGCCGAGAATAGTTAATTTAGCCAAAACAAAGATCCTCCTGATCGAGAATTCACAATCAGCCTCCCAATAATAACACGGCAACACGCGGGGTTAGGTAGACTTCAAGAAAAGCCGCCCCGAGAAACAAAGGTATCACCAAAGCCACGACAACACGAGCCCAGTTGCCCAGCCCTTTGCTAAACGCCTCGCTTATCGTTTGATCATAGGCAGGGCTTGCCAGGATCGCCCCTAATCTCAGAATTGCTGCACCAGCAATAATTAGAGCAGGGATTTCTAAGATACCATGTGGAATAATGAATGCCAGAGCAAAAGTTAATGGCGAAAGACCTGCCGCAGCAAAGTTCGCCATGAAGTATCCCAAGAGGATCATTGGCAGCATCATTACGAGCATCCCCAAAACACCAAAGGTGAATATTCCAAGCAACATACCGATGAAGAGCGCACGCAGGTTATGCAGCCAAACTTGACTTGCCCCGACAACTGAAAACAAGCGAATTACATCTAGACCTTCGACGAATCCCTGTCCAAGACTTCCCCATTCGATAATATCTGAGGGTAGTGGAAATAATTCAGCAATTATGGAACCAATATACAGACCTACTATCAGAAGTAAACCAACAATGAACATTGGTAATGGCAGTTCTCTACGAACGTAAGCAAACACATCCTGATACCAGTCCAGGAAATGCTGTTTTCCCCCAATGAACGTCCTGATAAATACGGTGGCAAACCGCTTGATGTTAATGCTATCTAATTCCCGTCCCAGGAGTTCTTCACGACGAAAATGCACTACTCCCGTGCGAACCAAAAGCACCGATACAACTAGTAAGCCCGCAATCACCCACCACAGGATCGGGTATCGCGCCCAGAACATAATAATACTCTCCCCTTGGATGAGAAATACCATTGGAATAATGATGAAAGAAGACAGCAGATTCGCAGCGCGGACAGATGTGGTTTGAGTAGATATTACAACCGCAGCACTGACCATTACTAAAGCCTGGACGGTAGTCAGCGAGATGATTTGGGTAAGCAATATCGGTGTCGGTGCCCAACCCACCTGCCAATACACACCTATCAAATAAACACTGATCCCAAGGTATGCTGCCAATAGAGGTGGAACCAAGGCAGCCAGTAGTTTACCAAGGTATAGCTGCCGGTCTTCTAACGGGCTGGCTAAAAGTGGTTCAATGCTTTTCCTTTCTTTTTCGCCTACAAAACTATCTAAAGCAATAACCAGTGATACCGTTATTGGGAAGAAACCAACAATCATCAACAGAAAGGGAATCAATCTGTCACCGATCTCGGGTGCTCCGTAATTCTCAACGAATCGTACCGCCTGGCGAGCAGTAAAATTCATTAACACTGGAAACAGGAGAGTTAATCCGATAATTGGGAAAATAATCCGCCAATCACGAAACTGGTCACGGATTTCACGTCGGGAAACGATGAGGACTGGTTTCAAATTTTGCAACATGCCTTAAATTGTTTGCTAACTAGAATTGGTAGATTGGCCTACCGCGTGTAAGTAAACATGCTCGATGCTTTTTGTAATTTCTTGTAAGCTGATTACCGGCAAACCACTAGCCAATAAATGCTGCAGCACTAGTGGATTGATGTTATCGGCATCATTCGTTTGGTAATGGAGCCAGTCTTCACCTGTAGCCACCAAAACCGCTCGATCTGGAAGATTTATTTTATGATCATCAAGTCGAGTCGCGAATCTGACTTCGTACTCAGTGGATCCAAAATAGTGCGTCTTCAAATCCTGAGGTGTTCCTTGGGAGATAATTTTACCCAACTGTATAATAGCTACCTGATCTGCCAATTCCTCCGCTTCTCCCAAATTGTGAGTACAGATAATTATTGTTCGACTAGCCGAACGGAGCTCATTAATCGCATCACGGACGAGACGGGAGCTTTCTGGGTCCATTGCGGAAGTCGGTTCGTCCAATAGCAGTACTGGAGGGTCATGGAGCAGTGCCCGCGCAAGGGCTAATTTTTGACGCATACCCTTTGAATATTCGCCAATCCGCCGATGGCGATCTTTATACAAACCGAAATCTCTGAGCAGTTTATCGATCCGTGTTGTTCGCAGCTCTGCACTTAGCCCATAAACCTGCCCGTAGAAATCGAGATATTCATCTGCTGGCATACGAGTATATAACCCATGGTGTTCCGTCAATACGCCAACAGCCGCGCGGACCTCGCGCGGCTGTTCTAGGATGTCATAGCCCGCCACGATAGCAGTGCCCCGGGTCGGGTTCAGGATAGAAGTCAGCATCCTGACGATTGTTGTCTTCCCTGCACCATTTGGTCCCAATAATGCCAGTACTTCACCAGGATCGATATGCAGGTTAACTCCATCAACTGCCCACAACCTATCAAAACATTTACTAAGATCATGCGTAGAGATCATGCACCCCACCAAAATAGGAAATGAGGCAAGTGAGCAGCAGCAGGATATATCTTCACTACAATTGAATGTACGACCAATCTATATGAGGTATGTTTTCGTTATTATTCCACAGAAGATTTTGTACTTGGTCGCGTATGACGCCAAATCAATATCCCTGCAGAGGCAAGGGCGACTAGAGCCATGATTAGTTGATTGATATTTATCCCGCCTACATTCGATGGATCTAGGCGTAAGAACTCCAGGAAGAAACGGCCTACCGGATAGGTAATGAGATAGATCAAGAAGACATCCCCAGGGATAAGCGTATTATTTTTACGAGTTGACAACCATATCAAGAATATGAAATTTGCGAAGTTCCAGATTGATTCATATAAAAATAACGGGTGGTAAGTAGCTTGCGTGAAATATTCGGGGAGGCGGAACTCAGGGTCAATATGGATTGCCCAAGGAAGATTAGATGGAGCGCCATATAATTCTTGATTGATGTAGTTCCCCCACCGTCCGATTGCTTGCCCTAACGCAAGAGCAGGAGCAGCAATATCAACCATCTGCGCAAAGCTGATCTTCCGCCGGCGAGTGAATAGCAGGAGCGCAAGAGCTCCACCGATAATCGTACCTGGGATACCCAAGCCCCCGCGCCAGATAGCGATCGCATCCAAAGGGTGGGTCAGATAATATCCTGTTGTTATACCCACATCAACCATAGAAGCAGGCGGGGTCAAGATATGCCAAATTCTTGCGCCAATGATGCCACCAATAAGAACCCAGATCAAACCATCCCAGACAATCTCGCTATCATAACCCTTGCGGCGGGCGAGTCTCTCAGCTACAAACGCCGCAATAAGCGCACCAAGCATCAGGATAATTCCATAATATCGTATGTATAGGGGACCTAGTTGAAAACCCATGATATTTCCTCTCTTTGCGGGTTGCTTGTTCTACCTGATGAGTCCTACTTATGTGCCTTCTGGCGAATATCGTAGATGCGCTGTACTGCAGTTATATTGGTTAGTACAGCCATAATCCAGAGCATGGGTATTGGAAGATTCAGAACAAGCAATGGTGCCATTACTAAATATCGTTCCATGCGAGTCAAGATTCCAACTTTAGTTTCGTAACCCAAGGATTGAGCACGAGCACGAGTGTAGGAAACCAGGATCGAGCCGGCAGCTGCAAGATATGCGATCATCGCAGGCAGCCACTCTCCCATCTGTGCATAGTAAAATATCAAACCGCCATAAATAACTAGCTCAGAATAACGATCAGTAACCGAATCGACAAAAGCTCCAAACTCGGAGGCTTCACCCCGTAGCCGCGCCATGGTTCCATCTAAGGCGTCAACTGGTCCCATCAGCAGGATTAATATACCCCCGATGGTCATCTGTCCCCGTGCCAGAAAAACTGCGCCGGCAGTGTTCCCAATCAGTCCAAGGATTGTCACAGTGTTCGGCATTAAACCGATGCGATTTAAGAAAGCACCAATAGGGTCTAAAATGCCTTTGAAACGAACCCGGGCTTGATCAGTAAGGGTCAACTTTTTTTCTTTTTCAACGCTGGTTTCACTCAATTCAAATTTCACCTTTCTTGCGAGATAATCTTTGTATGCTAACTTATGGAGTACTGCCTGTCAAGCAATACTACGGGGTTCTTGCGATATCACAGATTTCCTTCATTCCTCATCTTCTTCCGGACCAATCAGTACATCTCGCTCACGACCACTGCCTTGAGATGGACCAACAATACCAAGATCCTCTAGTTCATCAATCAACCGGGCTGCGCGCGGGTATCCAATTCTCAGCCTGCGCTGCAGGAGTGATGCACTGGCACGTTGAGTTTCCCGAATAAGCTCAATTGCCTGTTCCACCAGGTCATCTCGATCGGCTAGTATCGCTTCTTGTTCCAGCAACACGTCCCAGGGCGGCTTGTCTTCTACCGATACATCACTCGTTTTCTGCCAGTAAGTAATTACTTTTTCAACTTCTGAATCACTCACCATGACGCCCTGCGCCCGGAGAGGCGCTGGTGCTTCTGGAGGAAGAAACAGCATATCCCCTTTCCCCAGCAGAGAGTCTGCTCCGGTAGAATCAAGGATTACGCGCGAGTCGATCGAAGATGCGACCGCGAAAGATAATCGAGCAGGGAAATTCGCTTTGATCAATCCAGTGACCACATCAGTGCTAGGTCTTTGGGTTGCTACTACAAGATGGATCCCAGTTGCGCGCGCCATTTGCGCCAGCCTTACTAGCGCAGGTTCAGTTTGCTCGGGAGAGGACATCATGAGATCAGCCAATTCATCAATCAATAATACGATCCTCGGCAGAGGCTGTTCTCCTTTTCGCCGGCGGGCTTTTTTGTTGTAGCTATCAAGATTCCGCGAGCGCGAGGTTTCCAGCAATTTATAACGGCGGTCCATTTCAGCTACTGTCCAGCGCAGCACCCCAAGGATGCGCTCGATATCGGTTTCAACTTTTCCGTACAGATGAGGCAACCCATTGAACCGTACTAGCTCCACCATTTTCGGATCAACCATAATAATCCGCAGTTCATCTGGTGTATTGTTCATAGCAAGGCACGTGGTCAATGCCGCGATACAGACAGATTTGCCCGAGCCCGTCGTGCCTGCAATCAATAAGTGCGGCATACTACCGAGGTCTGCGACAACAGGTTGACCAGATACATCGCGCCCCAAAGCAATGGCGAGCGGAGAGTTGATCCGGTAGAAGATATCAGTCTCCAAAATTGGCCGCAGTCTAACCACGGTCGATTGAGCATTTGGTACTTCAATGCCAATATACGGGCGTCCTGGAACCGGGGCTTGGATGCGTAACCTCTCCGCCGATAGTGCGAGAGCTAAGTCCCTTTTCAGAGACGAGATCTGAGCGACGCGGACTTTGTGCCTGGCAGCTTCTCCATCATCACCATTAGCGCCCTTCTCCATAAAACCTGGTTCCACCGCAAACTGGGTGACAGTTGGACCAACCTTGAAACCGACAACTTTAGCCGGTATCCCAAACTCTGCGAGAGTTTTTTCTATCATACCCGCGGTTATGTTGATATTCCGCTCATCAGGGCGATTGGCTTTCTCACTTACTAGCAAATCTAATGCGGGTAAACGCTCATCCCGCTCTGGAGGTGGTGTATCGTTCTGTAATTCTTCGCTTTCAACTCGGAAAGACTTGCGAAACTCAGCCGGTAATCGCCGGCTTTTCTTACGCTTTGCTTGATTAACCGGCAGGATATTGGATTCCTGGTCTGGAATAGGTGCAACACTTACCGGCGATTCGCTGATCAATTCGGATCTACCTTTTTCACTCGCAAGTTCGGCCTGGTTCTCCACCCATTCTGCCAGGGATGTATGCAACCCCAAACCAAGTATTATGCAAATCAATATGATCATACTGATAAAGATCACGGGCCACATCATCCCCCCTAACCCCATAGCATTGACTGCTTGCTGTATGATATAAGCAAGAGCCCATCCAATCCGACCTCCATCCAAACCTGCGTCGGCTCGTTCAAGAGAAGTATTCCCCCACACAGCCAACAAAGCTAAACTGGCGAATGCAGCAAATTCAAATGCAAATACTCTGCCCCACTGAACTTGTTTCAAACCCTGCAGTTTTCGATGCCTAAATGCAACCACCCCTAAAGCTGCTGAGACGATAACCAACCAAAGACTTCCCCAACCCAACCACACCTTAGCAAATCCCACCCACCAGACAAGCAGGAAACCTTGTGAAAACTCCGGCAGGAGAAGACCTAACAGTGTCAAACCGGCGATCATAAATGCGAACACGCCTGCGATATCCCAGCTGAACCGCTGGAAGCGGGAAATTAATTCCCAAGTTAAATCAAGATCCTCCCCATTAGGATCTAAGATAGACTGCTCTGATTTAACTGCATAGCCGCGCTTATCACTCATTTTTCTTCAGAAGAATACCTGCAATAACTATTACTCTCAGTGCAGAAGGCAGAATCATTTAGATCAAATCGGTTGGAGGTGCCACGCCTAGTTGAAATGATCTTATGCCCCTGTGTTGATCGGTGTTGGCTTCTTTTGCTCACTTATAGAAGCCATGTAGATCCCAATCAGAATAAGTATAGCACCAAATATATTCCCAAAAGTTGGCGCTTCTGCTAGGAAGATATAGGCAAGGATTGCCGCCCCAATTGGTTCCCCGAGCAATGAAATTGAGACAAAGCTTGCGGATAGGTATCGTAAAGCCCAATTGAAGCTAGTATGGCCAATTAACTGAGGCACAAGTGCCAACAATACTAACCAACCGTATGCCTGGGGAGGGTATCCGCGGAAGGTGTTACCACGAATGATGACAAGAATAATTAATCCAAGCGCGGCGGTCCCGTATACAACGAAAGCATAGCTTACTAATTCCATACTTTCGCGCAACCTTCGTCCAATCATCACATATCCGGCAGCCATCACGGCACCAAAAAGCGCCAATAGATCACCGAGTAGAGCGTGGTTGCCAATATTTGCTGAATTAAAATTGCAGATCAATGTATCTGGACCTATTCGGCAAGCATCGCTAATAATGATGATAAAACCGCCCAAGATAGCCAGGCACATACCAAATATTGCATAGCGTGATGCACGTTCGCTCAAAAACAATGGCGATAGTAATGCTACCCAAACGGGAACAGTCGATACAAGCATTACTGAACTGACGACGTCGGTATATGCTAGGGAAATGGTCCAGGATATGAAGTGCAGCGCTAGAAACAAGCCAGAAACAATTGCTAAAACCCATTTCGGGCGGCTAATACCCTGAATCTCTTGCCGATGACGAATCAGGGCAAAGGGTGCCAAGATTAGGGTTGCCAGGGTTAAACGGAAAGCAACGATAACTAAAGATGGTACATATACCTGAGCAAAACGGATAATTATCGAAGCACTAGAGGCTGCTAGTATGCCTATGCTAATCACTACCCCAGGAGGGATGCTTGGATTGGCATTGGGTTGTGTCACGTGTCTCTGGTTGCTCAAGAATTTTTCCAGTTCTCGCACATGATAAGGTCAGTTAATTCTACCCTTCCCCAATCAACATTTGTGGCTTAGTCAGGCAACCCAACTTAAGGAAGTACTATCTTGATCTTAGGAAATGATGGATTACTTTGCCATTAATTGAGCTTAGGCGGACTGCTCCAAAGTTCCTGCTATCGATACTGTTCTCATCTGTCCCCAAAAGGATCGCGGTACCAGCAGCGTTATTGATGGATTGGACTCTTTTTATCAACGTCCCATGCAATGGATGTTCGAATATTACGATATCCCCCTCATGAATTGTAAAAAAAATACAGGGGACCTTGACAACGATGACAAAATCCCCTGCTAGGTACTCTGGTGCAAGGCTATCCCCAGTAACCTTGAGGAATCTAATCATTACAGGTCGGGATACACCATCTCAAGTGCCGGAGCATACGGTGCTTGGGCTTTCTTTGTTGCTATACCCTTCGTCTGCCAAAATATATCGGCGAACTCGTTGATCGCATCTACAAATTTGACCGCTGCTTCACGGTCTGCTGATTGGCGGGTTGTCGATCCAAGCTGCATAATCGTATGCACGAGTTCGGTTAGTTGAGGGTACTTCTCGACATGTTGCGCCTTAATGTAGTCTCCCCAGATAACGCGAATTTCGTGCTTCGCTTTCTCGGCATGCTCTTCCTTCACAGCAATGTACCGCGACATACTATTGTGAAAATTAACCTTTTTCTCGGGAGCTTTTCCCTCCAGATCATTCATTAGGTCGATCATTCTGACAACAGTTAGCGCTGCAATTTGAGCTGTGCTGGGATCATAAATCCCACATGGGACATCACAGTGGGCTTTTGCATGCTCGAAATGGACAAAACTATCCAGCTTGGCAATTACTCTGTACATCTTACTTACCTCCTGATATGGTCAATGATTTTTTACAGTCAATCTTGTCTATAGATTGAATTTCGTTTACAGATCATAATAACAAAGACCCATTTTGTCAAGATTTATATGATAATTTACAAAAATATTACTGGTTGACAGCGTTCATTGGAGTACCATGACAAAGTTAATACCAAAATCAGGTGTTTAATCACTGGGCAATGACCCTGATAACAAACCGTTTTGAGGTACAATATTGGAAATTAACTATCTGTCCAGCGATTCTAAAAGCGGAGGTAATATCGATGACTCACATTATTACAAGCTTATGTCTGCGAGACTCGGGTTGCGTGGATGTTTGCCCCGTTGAATGCATTGTCCCTGGTATACCCCAGGAGGAATGGCCATGGTACTACATAGACCCAGACACATGTATTGATTGCGGTGCCTGCATTCCAGAATGTCCATACGAAGCAATCTTCACCGAAGATGAGGTTCCAGAACCATATGTTGCTCAAGGCGGTGAATATATCAGCCGAGTTGGCCTGACAGGACATTACGAAGGCACTAATCATCATGGCGAAGCAGTGGTACTTGATTGTGTCCGCCAATTGGAAGCTGGGGAGGAAGTTGATCTAACCGAGGATACTCAACCGAATTATGATTACTTCACTGATGGACCTGGCTACAGTGCGCTAGATTAATCGCGTCAATAATCGACGTATACAAAACAGAGGAAGCATTTGAGCTTCCTCTGTTTTTCTTATAGCTTATGCTAAAGCTATCGGCTGACTAATTCAAGGTTGCCTGCGCCCATATTGATGTTGAATGTCAGTTGATAACTGTCTCCAGTAATACTGTAAACATTACCCGTCTTCTCCCAATTGCCCTGAACATCTACATTAGATAGACCACCATCGTAAAACACTCTGGCTGATACCCCGCGCGGGACGATAATCTTGATGCTGCTCAGACCTGAATCTATAGTTATGGTAGCATCCCGCTGCAGCTCACCAGAGAAATCTAGGGTAAATTCGCCTGCGCCTCCTTCGAACCGCATTTTATCGAAATTCGCGTTGGCTAAACCCTCCAAGGAAACTGAAGATGCACCTGTATCATAGCGGAATGAGGACATTGGGATTAAATTCGGCTCCGAAAACGCTAGTTTAACATCTGAGGCTCCACCAATCACCCGGAGCGATTCGATTGCTAAACCACCCAATTCCATGCGTCCTTGATATGCACCTGCTTCGACCTTCAGATTCATTGGGACCGGTGCTAGTTCAAAATCCCAATCATTCACCAATTTCTTACCGATATCGCCGAAATTCGGGAAACCTGTAAGTTCCAAATCACCCGTATTGATTCTCACACCATCATCAGAGGTGATAATCTCAGGTTTGAAATCATCGAAATTATACTTGGCTGTTCCCCTAACCAAGGCATCCTTATCACCCGGGGAAAGTCTCATCTCACCTGCCCCGAAACCAAAGGCCAAATCTACGGTTTCCGCCCCTTCGGGAATCGGTATCTCAATTTCTTCAATAACTGTTGGACCGGTTTCAATATCAGTTACCGGAATTTTAAAAGTGAAACCACAACCCATGGTGACCATCATTGTGACGATTAAGATGATGAACAAACTTTTTGGAAACATGATTCTATACTCCTTCGCTCAGATTTACTTCTATAACAATATACGCAGGGTTTCATTATAGGTCGCGCAGATGCAAAGAGATTGTTATCTTAAGAGACGCCGTCTAGGCGAGTAATTTTCCCAGCTATGTAGAGAGCCAGCCCTAGAAATGAGTAGCTTAAACCAAGAAAAACCAATCCGAACTTTAGACCTGCACAAATTTGTGCAACGCGCGGTATTAGTTCATGGACATGACCAGCTTTAATGAAAGTCAACAGCACGACCATCAAGGCAATGTTCTCAATAACATCAAGAAGAGCGGCAAACCACTGCCCCCACGCGAGAGGTATTCCCAGAAACGCCAGAGACCAAAACCGCTCTCCAAGTACATCTCCACTCCATATGCATGCCAATCCAATTGTCGTAGAGTATAAAATGAGGAACAGGAAATCTATCCCAATCGAAAATGCCGCTAAAATGCGTCCTGATTCATCCCATGAGTTGATAACCAAGGCTGTCGCATCTAATGAGCCAGCGAACTCAAAGGAAATGATACCGATGGGTGCAGATGCGCTAGTCAGTGGGGCAGCAACTGTATTCATAATAATCATTAACCCAATGGTCAGCCCAAATAAAGTCCAAAAAATAGGCTTACGTTCATTTGGATTTATCCTAATTAGTGGATAGGACATCGCCCCTTACCTCCTTTGATATGGTCTATTCTAGGTTTTTGAGACAGTTTACCTGATAAAATTAGAGCGATAATTAAGTAGTATTATCACAGAGTTTGTTTTCCACCATCGAACTAAGATGAATTTGAAATCGTATTTCCAGTAGACTCGATCACATTTTACAGTCAGATTTAGTTAACTACCTTGCAGGAGACCGATTTTTAAGGCACAATTATTCTATGTATATACTTAATAGTGACAGGTAGATACAATACACCCAACACATTCTGAGCAAATGGATTGAAAGGAGCAAATGATGGCTGATAATGAAATCCCTGATGAGAATTTAAGCGATGAATTCCGTGCTTTAGGTAATAACCTTATTAAAACCCTGCGCACTGCATGGGAGAGTCCAGAAAGGATTAAGCTCCAGAGTGAACTCGAAGAAGGTCTCTCGGGACTAGCAGACACGCTGAGCAGCGAAATCAATGACTTCCAAGAGAGCGAAACGGGGCAGCGACTGCGCTCAGATGCCGCTGAACTGCGCGATAAAGTTCGGGATAGCAATACCGAAAAGAAGATCCGCGACGAAATCATTAAGACATTGCAGATCATCAATACAGAGTTAGAAAAAACTGCCCAGCGCTGGTCTCCCACCGAAGAAGATACGACTGTCGATGAAGACATAGAGACGACTAGCTAGATTAATTATGAGCAGATCTGTTTATTCGGTGGAAAACCAAGCGGGGGACCCCCTGCATTTAGGCCAGGCAAAATTAGTCCCCTTTTCACAGACGGTCAGGATAACATTTCCAGGAGGGTACGGCGGTTTTGTATGGAACCGGCCTTCAGCGGTTCTATGGCAATCAGCAGAGGGTGAAGAAGTCGTCATCCCAGTCCATGACAAGACTAGGCGAATCCAGCTATCACTTTTAGCAGCAGCAATATTTGGTTCGCTGATCATGTGGATAATCAACCGATTGTTAAGGTAGGAGCTAATCGATGCACGATACTACAGCAAATATTACCCCTAATGAAGGCCCAACAAGCGGGCGTGAATCATTGATCTTAATTGAAGACACGATGAACAAATTTATCGCTACTGCAGATGTGGAGAAAGTTTACGGAAAACCGATCAAGAATGGTGAGACATTAATCCTGCCAACTGCAGAAATCTTGTGCGCGATGGGTTTTGGCGTCGGTAGCGGTAGTGGTAACCAAATGGATGGTGAGGAGAAAAACCAAAGTGAAGGTAGTTTTGGAGG
>JBFENN010000012.1:0-35410 GCA_041551115.1 Anaerolineales bacterium | reverse complement strand
TACTCACAACTATTACCACATCCAACTAATCCCTATCATCTCCCTTTCTCTAATACCGCTTGTTGAATTGCTTTTCGAAAAACTCTGCAAACAAAAAAGGCTTTGGCAAATTGCATTTATAGGTATAGCACTTATCGGTTTCATTTTCTCTGCTTGGTTATCAATTGCGGAATTCAACCGCCAAGATTTCCGCCATGAGCCCGCTTTCTGGGAAGAAATAGCATCTTATCTACCCAGTGATGGCAAAATCATAGCGCTCACTCAGGATTATGGCTATCGGTTAATGTACTTCGGCTGGCGTAAAGTGACGTTATGGCCGAATCGGGGTGAGCGCCAATTATCCAAGCTGCGTGGTAACGAAAAGGAATTTGAAAACTTTTTTAATAAGAAAACTGAAGATAAAAGCTATTTTGTAATCACAAGCTTCAAACAGTACAATGATCAGCCCGATCTAAAGAAAACCCTCGAAGGCAATTATCCCGTTGTAGGTGAAGGGGGCGGATATCTAATCTATGGGTTAGACACTGAATCCCCGTGACCCTCGTATCGATCATCACCCCGTCATTTAACCAGGCAGCATTTCTTGAGCAAACAATTCAATCCGTACTGACCCAGAATTATTCACAAATTGAGTATATTGTTATCGATGGCGGTTCCACAGATGGCAGCGTGGATATCATCAAGAAATATCAAGACCATTTAACGTGGTGGGTTTCAGAACCAGACGAAGGCCAAGCTGATGCTATCAATAAAGGTTTAAACCACGCTAGAGGTCAAATAGTGGGTTGGTTAAACTCTGACGATTACTATCTTCCTGGTGCAATTAAAGATGCTGTGTCAATTCTGACCCACCAGCCCGATTTAGGAATGGTTTTTGGTGATGCAATAACGATCGACCAAGAAGGTAAAACTCTCAATAAATTAGTGTTCGGAGATTGGGGGCTAAAAGAGTTAATGGCGTTTCGAATCATTTGCCAACCCGCGGTTTTCATGCGTGACAACTATCTTAAACATGCAGGCGGTTTGGAGAAAACCTATCAGTATTTGCTTGATCACCAGCTGTGGATCAGAATTGCTCAGCAAGCCCCTATCCTTCATGCGCCCAGATTCTGGGCTGCTGCCAGACACCATTTAGGTGCAAAAAATGTACTGGAGGCTGGGGAATTTGGGCAGGAAGTCCTGCGTATATATGAATGGATGACCGACGATCCTGATCTCGCACCACTCGTCGAACAAAACCAGAACAACATTTTGGCCGGTGCTTACCGGTTAAATGGGCGATACCTGTTAGATGGTGGTATGGCGCGCCCCGCGCTCGAATCTTATTGGGTTGCCTTGCGCGCGAATCCAAAGTTTACCCTTGAGCATTGGCATCGCATGACTTTTGCGGTGCTTAGTCTGATCGGTGGTGGATGGTTATCTAAATGGTACTACCGATTGAAAAAAGCCTTTAAGAAGACTTAATTTTCGCAATTGCAGATCTTATTCCTTAAACAATAATCAATCATCATCTCAGCTAAGCGGATTTAAATGATCCGACATAAGTATGGTTCACATAACCGATAAACAATTCAATCATCGACCAATCTTGGTTACCGGCATTCATCGTAGTGGAACAACCTGGATTGGCAAAATGCTCGCTGCCAGTGGACAGACAGCTTATATTAGCGAACCACTTAATGCACACCATCGATTGGGGGTTATGCGCTCACCGACGAAATTCTGGTACACCTACATCTGCAAGGATAATGAAAGCGATTTTCTACCTGCATTCAATGAAACACTAAAATTCGAGTACCATCCGTTGCTAGAGCTTAAATCCATACGGAGGCCAAAAGACCTACTGCGGATGGGTAGAGACTGGAGCAATTTCACACTTGGCAATATCAAATCGCAGCGCCCGTTACTCAAAGATCCATTTGCATTTTTTTCAATTCCCTGGTTTATAGAACGATTGAATTGCCAAGTTATTGTCAGTGTACGTCACCCGGCGGCTGTTGCTAGTAGTTTGAAACGACTTCAATGGCCTTTTCAGTTTCAAGATCTGTTGGATCAACCCCTTCTTATGCGCGACTGCTTAGCGGAGTTCCGATCTGCAATGGAGAGTGTAGACAATAATGACATTGTTGCCCAAAGTGGTTTGCTGTGGGTGATGATCTACCATTCATTAAGAACATTCACCACCAAGTACCCAGATATCCGAACTGTCCACCACGAAGACATATCACTCAACCCCATTAATGGATATGAGGAATTATATGCATTGCTCCATTTAGACTTCAATGAAAACGCCCAAAACACAGTATATCAATCAAGTAAAACCACAAACCCTGATGAGTTGGCCAAAAAGAACGTCCACTCTTATCAACTCAACAGCCAGGCAAATTTATCTAATTGGAAAAAACGCTTGACAACTGAAGAAATCGAACGGGTTAGGGCGATAACGAACGATCTAGTTGAAGAGTATTATCCTGATGCAAGTTGGGTGTAATTATGCCGCCATTAGTCTCCATAGTGACCCCATCCTATAACCAGGCTGATTACTTGGAAGAGACGATTAGATCAGTACTCGACCAAGATTATCCCAATATTGAATACATTATTGTCGATGGAGGGTCGACAGATAATAGCAAAGCCATCATAGAGAAATATGCGGATAAATTAGGGTGGTGGGTCTCAGAGACTGATCGGGGCCAAACTGATGCGATTAATAAAGGTTTTGCACATGCACATGGTGAAATCTTTGCGTGGATAAACTCGGATGACACCTATACAAAAGGAGCGATAGCAGAAGCGACCGAATACCTGCAATCACACCCAGAGATCGGCATGGTATATGGTGACGCGAACCTGATTGATGAAGATGGAAAGATCGTAGGGCTGTTCCCGGCCAAACAAACAGATTACGGACGTCTGCGGCGCGGATATGTCCATATACCCCAGCAAACCGCATTCTTCCGTGCAGATTTATGGCGCAAAGTTGGACCACTTGATCCGACATTCTACTTTGCGATGGACTATGACTTATGGGTCCGTATAGCTAAGCTGACACCTTTAGTTTACTATCCGAAGCTCTGGGCAAATTTCCGCTTACACCAGAGTGGCAAAACTGTACTATCGGACGATCGCTGTTGGCCAGAGATGTTGCGTGTTCATTATCGAGAAGGTGGTAATCGCTTTGCCCCCATTGTTTTCAAAGCCAAGATTCGGCCGCTTGTGTATGGGTGGCTGCCGATTAAATTAAAGGTATGTCTAAGAGAAAGAATCTAAATCCAACTACACAATGCTAATTACAGAAACGAAATATGGTCAGCCCTCTATTGAGAAACTTATGTTCTGATTTGGATAAAATATTACCAATATTTCTCAAGTGGTGTGTAGTCCTCGTTTCACTTATATATGTTTTAGTGCTCCTATTAATTATGTCTGTTCGACTGGTATATCCATACGAACTCGAATGGATCGAAGGAGCATACGTCGATGAAGCGCATTGGGTTTCTCAAGGTGAACCTATCTATGGACAGCCATCAATTTACTATATCCCCACATCAAAGACTCCGCTTCTCTTTTACCTCGCAGCTCTATTTATAAAATATTCGGTGATGGGTATCTAGCTCCGAGACTCGTATCAGTAATATCAACCATAGGTGTTCTAATTCTCCTGTTTTGGCATATCTCAAGATACTCTCAAAGTACCACCGCTGGCATCGTCGCTGCTGGGATATACGCTGCAAGTTTTCGATTTGCCGGAGCATGGATGGATTTGGCAAAGACAGATTCTCTGTTCATATTTTTATTACTTGCTGCATTTGTTATTGAGCATACATCTAAATCCAGAATCTCGTTAATGATCAGTGGTCTAACCTATTCGTTAGCATACATGACGAAGCAAACAGCCCTCCCTGTGCTTGTCTTATACGCCCCAATATCACTGATCATATCAAATGGCAAGTCTTTGATGATATGGGTTTCATTCATCGTGAGTGTAGTTGTCTCTATCGTCGGTCTAAATTTTCTCTCGGGTGGCTGGTTCGTGTTCTACACACATAGTAATATCGCCAGCCATTCAATTGCTCCAGATTTATTCGTATTCCCGCGCAAATTTGTGCGTACAGCATGACCTGCTCTCATCCTTGGGATCATTTTTGGATTATCCTGCATAAGAAAAACCAGGATAAAAAAACATTCCTGGCCAAATCATGATTGGGCACATATAGGTTTTGCATTTGCGCTTATCGCAGCAAGCTGGTCAGTATTCCTAAAAGTCTGGACTTATGACAACGGTTATATGCCTGCGATTCTGGGACTAGCACTAATATCAAGTTTAGGATATTCAACTATATCCCACAGAGAGTTTGGGAACAATAGACAAGTTTGGGTTAAACCTGTCGGTAGCTTCCTCGTCTTATCACAATTTATTGCATTTACTTAAAACCCGATTAACCAAATACCAGACTTTCGCCATCATCAGGCATGGACAAATTTGATATCCAAAATTAATAATCTCCATGGCGAAGTTCAAATATTTAACCATGGCTTTGTAAATCAAATATCAGGGAAAACATCTTACATCCACAGCTCGCCTTATTCAGACGTCATTAGTGCGGGTGAAAATAGCAAAATCACCGAGAAGGTTAGAATGGTTTCTGAATCATTGAGTAACGCAATTCAGGAGCAAAAGTTTCATTGGGTAATAATTGACAAGGAAAACTCAAATTGGTATCCATATTACATCTATGTGCGAGATTTCATTGAGATCGAGAGTGACCTAAGACTGCTGATTGGTGCGAGTTCAGTTCCAAAAAGCTTAATGGTGAAGAATCCTATTGCAGCAGGCAGGGAACTCGTAGTTTCAGACCCTAACAATAATTCGCTCTTTCGAGATGGGTGAAGTGATGTGTCTGACTCCCGGCAGTGGATTAATAACAATCATGCAATAATGGATGTTCTGTTAGAAACCGATCATCCTTATTCTATAACTATATCCGGCATTCCATCCTGTGAGAACGGTGAACCGTTGATAAACAATATTAAAATATCTTGGAACGATTCCTCGATGGTTGCACAACAACAGATTATGGGATGCGAGTAAGTTAGATTGGCATATGATATCAGTTCAAATATGTTGATTGAAGGGGCAAACTCACTCAGCAGAGAGTTAGATTCTCTACCTACTACTAGTTCATCGCCGGGGTCAATTTTTATAACTAGAAATTTATTTGAGCTCACTAATTTTTATGTCAGCCGCAAAAAGCATTAATAAATTCAAAAACATTCCCACATATCTTGTGCTGTCTTATTCAATTGTTATTGGGCTTATCATTGTATATTATTTTGTAGAGTGGGGGTATGACGACCCATATATCACATTTCGTTACGCGAAGAATATCGCCACCAACAACGGGTTTGTCTACAATCTGGGAGAGAGAGTACTTAGTACAACAACACCTTTATATGCAATTATTCTGTCTGGGATTGGATTAAGTGGGCTAAACTTGCCGGCTGCGGCAAATTTACTAAGTGCAATATTCATTGCACTAGGTGCAATTGCACTCTGTGATCTTGGTCACTCATGGAACTCGTTTGGTGTGCGCTGGACCAGTCTTCTTCTTTATCCAACCTTCCCGCTCATTTTATCCACGATCAGCTCAGAAACACCAATATATTTAGCATTTGTTCTGGGTGCATTTGCCTTCTATGCACGAGGTAGATACAACCTTTCCGGCCTAAGTGTTGCGTTAGCCACGTTATTACGGCCGGACGGTATTCTAATCGCTTGTGTGCTGGGAATTCACTTTGTGTTCAGTAAGCACCGGAAGATACCCTGGCTGGCAATCTCTTTATTCGTCTTAACAATAGGGGCCTGGGTGGCATTTGCTTGGTTATACTTCGGTTCCCCTCTCCCAGTAACTCTCGCTGCAAAGCAACTCCAAAATTCACTTGACATTAGCCAGGATTTCGCGCAAGGGTTAAGCAGAGTCGTCGGATGGTATAGCAATAATTGGCATAGCCTGATCGAGGCTGCTTTCGCACTGCTCGGTGTCGTTTGGGGAATAGTAAAAAACCGTATTTGGTTATTGTTACTTGGATGGACCGCATTGTACTTTGTCGCTTATTCAATATTAGGTGTCAGTAGCTATTTCTGGTATTATGCTCCTCTAGTTCCAGGCTTTGTAGTAGCAATTGGTTTGGGTGTTGATGGAACAATCCAAATTGGAGCAAATTATCTGGGTGGGCAATACAATGTACGCACCAAGGTGATAACTATTGTGTTGGCAATAACCGTTTGCATACTCGGGATTCAACAAATAGCAACTCTCGTGGAATTATCGAAGAACATAGATCCACGCATGCAAATATATCGATCAGTTGGTGAGTGGATTAATGAAAATACCACTCCAGATGCAACAATCGGAACACTTGAGGTTGGTATTATTGGTTTCTTCGCTGAACGTAAAATGATAGATTTTGCTGGATTAATCCAACCTGATATCGCCGCCCAACTGCGAAATGCTGAGAATTATGAGAGCGCTGCGTATTGGGCTGTGAATCATTATCAACCCAATTATCTAATACTGCATGATCGGGTATTTCCCCGTCTTGAGGCAAACTACATTCCGAAATACTGCAAACCTGAGACAACATTTCATGGGGAGCAGTACAGTTATATCAATGATCTTGTAGTGTACAAATGCAATAAGTAAGTATCTAATCATATGGACATTACATTCCATGACCAGATCACTCTATAGCGTATAATTCGGGTATGAAATTCATCGAAGCTACCATTCCCGGCATATTGATTATTGAGCCGATCGTATTCAGTGACGAGCGCGGTTTTTTCTTTGAGTCATTCCAGGCGCAGCGATTTGCTGAGGCTGGGATTGAGGATGTATTCGTCCAGGATAACCATTCAAAATCCAACCTGGGCACTTTGAGAGGGTTGCACTATCAAATTCAACAACCGCAAGGCAAGTTGGTGCGCGTAATCTCAGGGAAAGTATTTGATGTTGCAGTTGACCTTCGAAAAAGTCAACCAACTTTTGGGCAGTGGGAAGGCATCTACATTTCAGCAGACAATAAACTTCAAGTTTGGATCCCACCCGGGTTTGCACATGGTTTCTATGTGCGCAGTGAATGGGCTGAGGTTGTCTACAAAACAACTTCATACTATGCACCACAGCATGAACGGACACTGATATGGAACGATCCAAAGATCGGGATTAATTGGCCAATTATCGAAAACCAATTACCAACTCTGTCGAAAAAGGATCAACAAGGAAAATTGCTGGATGAAGCTGAAACCTATACATAAAGTCTTTCTATATCAGGTAATTTAATGGAAAACATATTAGTCACCGGTGGTGCTGGATTTATTGGCTCAAACTTCATACGGTACTTATTAGCGACTGAACCAGATGTGCACATCGTAAATCTAGATTTATTGACATATGCGGGTTCTCTGGATAACTTAGCGGGTTTACCCGACCCAAAGCGGCACACCTTCATTAAAGGCGATATCTCCGACCAAGAATTAGTAAATGAGCTTCTTCACAAATATCATATAAGCAAAGTTATTCACTTAGCTGCAGAATCACATGTAGACCGATCTGTTCATGGGCCTGCTGCATTCATTCAGACCAATATAGTTGGTACATTTACACTACTCGAGGCGGTGAAAGAGTATTGGTTGAAAGAAAAACCATTTTCAGAATCTGCGATACGTTTTCACCATGTGTCCACTGATGAGGTATATGGAACACTTGCACCAGAGGACCCACCATTTACAGAGACAACACCTTATGCTCCGAATTCCCCTTATTCCGCCTCAAAAGCCGCTAGCGACCATCTTGTGCGCGCATACCATGCAACCTATGGTCTGCCAATTTCCATTACCAACTGTTCTAACAATTATGGTCCTTACCAATTTCCAGAGAAGCTAATTCCATTAATGATTCTCAATGCGAATAATGGGAGAGAGTTACCAATTTACGGTGATGGAAACCAAATTAGGGATTGGCTGTATGTTGAAGATCACTGTGAAGCAATATGGCATATCGTGAAAAATGGGGAGTCTGGAGAGACTTATAATGTCGGCGGAAACAACCAGCCAACTAATCTAACAGTTGTAAAGACGATTTGCGAGATCTTAGATGAATGTAATCCGGTATCGCCATATATCCCGCACGAAAATTTAATCCGCCATGTAACTGACCGCCCCGGGCACGATCGGCGCTATGATGTTGATATCTCAAAAATCAAAAAAGCATTAGGTTGGCAACCAAAAGAATCCTTGACAACTGGCTTATTGAGGACGGTGGAATGGTACATAAGTAATCCAGATTGGATACAAGCCATCCATAAACAAGGAGGATATCAGGAGTGGATGCAACAGAACTATACCAATAGAGGAACTGTCGAATGAAAGGTATCATTTTAGCAGGAGGGCGTGGGACGCGCTTATTTCCACTTACAATAAGTATTAGTAAGCAGTTGCTCCCGGTATATGACAAGCCCATGATTTATTATCCACTGTCAATGCTGATGCTGGCAGGGATAAAGGATATCCTCGTAATCAGTTCGCCAGAAGCTTTGCCTGCATTCGAAACCCTTTTAGGAGATGGAAAGCAATGGGGGTTGCAGTTCACTTATACAGAACAATCTAAACCCCGAGGATTGGCAGATGCATTTTTGGTTAACCCAGATTTCCTGGCAGGTGAGCCAGTCTGTTTGATCTTGGGTGATAATATTTTCTTCGGGCACGGTCTGCCGGAGAAACTGCGTTCAGCAGCAAACCTATCCAATGGAGCGTTGATCTTCGCATACCCAGTGCGCGATCCGCAAAGATATGGGGTTGTGGAATTCGACAACAATGGGTACGCGATCAGTATTGAAGAAAAACCAGAAAATCCTCGCTCGCAATATGCCGTTCCGGGATTGTATTTTTACGATGAGGATGTGCACAAACATGCATCCAACTTACGACCTTCAATGCGAGGAGAAATAGAGATAACCGACCTCAACCAAACCTACTTAGGACTTGGTAAATTACAGGTTGAAGTAATTGGACGCGGGGTGGCATGGCTGGATGCAGGCACACACGAATCGTTGCTTCAAGCAGCCAACTTTGTTCAAGCGGTGGAAGACCGCCAGGGGATGAGAATCTCTTGCCCGGAGGAGATTGCTTTCCGTTTAGGATACATAGATAAAACTCAACTACAACATCTGGCTAAGCAGATGAACAACAATGAGTATGGACAATACTTGATGCGGTTGGCGAAACATCCATCAGAGCTCGTATTCCAATAAAATATATGCGGATAGTTCTTTTAGGTAAGTTTGGCCAACTTGGATGGGAACTCCACCGGAGCTTGCTGCCGCTCGGACCATTATTCGCCTATGATCAGCCTGAGATCGACCTGAGCTACCCACTACAAATACGACCAATTCTTGAAGAGCACCAACCCGATATCATCATAAATGCTACCGCCTACACTGCGGTTGATACTGCTGAAAATAATCCTGAGCTTGCTTTTACAATCAACCGCGATGCTGTTGGTTTCCTTGCAGAGGAAGCACGCAAGCTGAAAAGCGCATTTATTCATTTCTCAACAGATTATATCTTTGATGGGCAAAAAGGCAGCCCATATACTGAAAAAGACCAACCAAATCCGCTAGGTGTGTATGGAGAAAGCAAGCTAGCAGGTGAGCGAGCCATCATAGCTGTTGATCCTGCTCACCTGATCTTCCGCACAAGCTGGGTTTACAGCCTACGCGGTAATAGTTTTGTCACAAAAGTCTTGAGTTGGTCACGAAATTCGGAAAATCTAAGAATAGTAGGTGATCAAATTAGCAACCCTACTTGGGCACGGATTTTAGCTGAGGCAACCGCGCAAGTAATAGCTAAAGCCGACCATCATTTGTTCGATTGGATCGAAGAGCATCAGGGTATTTATCATTTAGCCGGTAGCGGACATGTTAGCCGGTATGATTGGGCGAAGGCAATACTCAAGTATGACCCCAAGAAAGGAGAACAAATCATCACAAGTATTCAGCCTGCGCTGTCGAGCGAATTTCCTACTCCTGCCAGGCGCCCGTTATTTTCGGCATTAAATTGTGATCTATTCAATAACACCTTTACCATTGCATTACCACCCTGGCAAGCTGCTTTACAGCTTGCGCTAGAAAACAACTGACAACTCATTATGGCCACAAACAACATGATCTACGATAGCCAGCGGCGAAGGCATCCAGCAATTGATGAACTACAGGAGGCATTCCGATACAAGTATCTAATCCTCCAGCTCGTTCGTCGCGACATACTCACTCGTTATAAACGTTCAGTTCTCGGCGTTGCTTGGACTTTACTTAACCCACTTGGCATGATGCTTGTTTTGACAATAGCTTTTTCGCAAGTCTTCAAGTTTGATGTCGAAGGATATCCAACCTATGTGTTAAGTGGGTTATTACCATGGACATTCTTCTCACAGACAACCATTGCCGCTATGACTAACCTTATTTGGGGTGGTGATATCTTAAACCGGATATACTTCCCGCGCGCCTCTTTTGCAATTGCTGCGATGGGTACCGGGTTAGTTAATGTACTACTTTCCACAGTACCTTTATTATTAGTCATGTTGTTGACTGGGATACCCATTACACCAGCAATAGTTTTCTTACCTGTCCCTATCTTGCTTTTAGCATGCTTCTCACTGGGAATTGGTTTACTTATCTCCACCCTCGCGGTTTACTTTCCAGATATCGCTGAGATGTATCAGATCATCCTCATGGGATGGTTCTACCTGACTCCAATAATCTACCCAGAAAGCATATTACCGGAAGCTTTCAGGACCATCGCGATATATCTTAATCCCATGTATTACTTAGTGACTTTGTACCGCAAGCCTGTATATTACGGTCAGATGCCATCTTCTGAGTTGTTTTTGGTAACAATTTTCATATCGGGGGTTACTTTGTTTATCGGATGGTATGTCTTCTCAATCAAATCAGATGAATTCGCGTACAAAATCTAACTACGAAATGGACAAAATGCGTTCAACAGATACTCAATCTGCTGTTATTTGTGCCGAGGGTGTATCTGTACAATACCGCGTTCCTCAAGAGCGGATCGGAACATTCAAAGAATACATGATCCGGTATATGCAACGTCAAATTACGCACAATACTTTTTTAGCATTGGACGACATCTCTTTGACTGTTAACCAAGGGGAGGTATTCGGGATTATTGGGGAAAATGGGGCAGGGAAAAGCACATTGTTGAAATTAATTGCTAGAGTCTTGAAACCTTCCCAGGGGCGGATTTGGGTAAAAGGAAGGGTTGCCCCGCTACTAGAGGTTGGTGCTGGATTCCACCCTGAACTCACCGGGCGCGAAAATATCTATCTTAATGGCGCTTTGCTAGGGTTCACACAGAAAGAAATGGATGACCGCTTCCAACACATTGTCGATTTCGCAGAATTATGGGATTTTATTGACGCCCCATTGCGTACTTATTCTTCTGGAATGTGGGCGCGGCTTGGTTTTGCTGTTGCTACCGATGTTGACCCAGATATCCTGATTGTAGACGAGATTTTATCTGTCGGTGATGAAAATTTCCAAAGGAAAAGCTCTGAAAGAATCGCGGCCTTCCGTGAAAAAGGTGCCACCATTTTACTCGTCTCACATAATATGAGCTTGATAGAAGAGATTTGTGATCGGGCAGCATTGTTTGAACACGGTCATGTGGTCACAATCGGTTCAGCCAAAGCTGTTGTAAATAGCTATCTTGAGCGAGTCAGAGGAGAAGAGTCTCAAAGATTAGCAGGGCAAGGTATGCTTAATGAAAATAATCGTTGGGGAAATCAGACCATCCAAATCGAAACAGTCAAGATTCTGGGAGCTGATGGCAAAGAACAGTCTGTTTTTCATACCGGCGAAACGCTCATTTGCGAATTCGAATATTTCGCTCGAGAATCAATCAAAGAGCCAATTTTCGGAGTGGCAATACATCGGCAGGATGGGGTGCACATATCAGGACCAAATACTGCATTCTCGAACCTAAAGGTAGGGAATGTCAATGGTGGGGGGAAAATTTCATATGCAATAAACAATTTACCTCTTCTAGAAGGCTTATACCGTTTCTCAGTGGCAGCAACCAATTCTACTGATACTGAGATGTTTGATTATCACGATCGAGTGTATGCCTTTAGGGTGGACAATCATGGGTGGGATATAGCTGAAAAATATGGCATGATAACCCTGAGTGGTGAATGGCAACATAGTCTTTCAAGGTGATGTCAAGATTCTCAATCAAAGCAATCGGTTGGAAATTCAAAACCGCTAGCATCAAATCTTGGATCAAGCTTCAAGATAGGTATGGTTGGTTTTCTTACAATGATTGGATCCGGGAAATAGAGAGTAATGTTATTTCTTCATCAAGTGGGCAATCAAACGTTGAGAGCTCAGAGCAGATATTATGCTTCACGATTCTCATCCCATACAGAGCCGGCGATGATGATCCCCTGTCGAGAACAATCGCCTCCCTAGCTCGACAAAGCTATCCAAATTGGAAAGCACTCTTACTTCTCGATCAATCTTCAGAATCATCACTCATATCGGGAAATATCGATTTGAGTGATGAAAGAATTATATCTCCAGTCCTCCAAATAAATTCCGCTGGGAAGATACCATACCGTGATGTATTAGTTGATGAAAGACTTAGCGATGGTTATATTTGCCGTCTTCTGCCAGGTGACACACTCTCACCCAATTCACTTGCTAAATTTGCTGATACCATAAATGTCAACGCGAAAATCGATATACTTTATGCCGATGAAGACCAATTGAATGAGGATGGCACAATCAGAGAAAATCCGCAATTCTATCCAGACTGGTCTCCGGAATATTTATTCTCAAGTAATTACTTGATTAGAGCGTTCTTCCATAGCCAGTTATTATCTGAGGTAACTAACCTTAGCACGGAAGAAGAAGTATACGAAGATCTTGTCTATCGCTGCGCTGAGAATGCTGAAAATATCTACCATGTGCCAATTGTGGCTATTCACACCGGGAGAACAAGAAAATTAATACCGGGGTCACCAGCCGCTGAAAAGCATCTACGTAGTGTTCGTAATCATGCCATAAGGATCGGCATTCACGATAACCCCCAGGTGTTTTATCCAGGAGAAGGGATATCTCAATTAACATGGCGTGTAGTCGAGAAAGAAGTTGCCATTATCATCCCCACTCGGGATAGACCGGAATACTTGCGCCGTTGTCTTAAGTCATTATTGAACACAACAAACTATAGCAAGTACACGATAACACTAGTAGATAGCGGCAGTCGTGATCCGGAGACACTGAGCTACTATAAAGAAATAGAAAATAACTCGCAAATCAAGATCATTGAGGTACCAGGTGAGTTTAATTTTTCCGCCGCATTAAACTGCGGTGCGAAACATACACATGAAGAGATTATTATTTTTTTGAATAATGATATAGAGGTCATCGAACCGTCTTGGTTAGAGGAGATGGTGCGCTGGTCGAGTATTCCGGAAATCGGTATCGTAGGAAGCAAATTGCTCTACCCGGATGGCAAGATCCAACACGCCGGAATTATCATGGGCATGGAAGGTCATGCCAGTCACATCTTTGGAGGAGCAGAAGATGGAGCAATTGGGGCTTTTGGCTCAGTTAATTGGTACCGTAATTATTCTGCTGTAACTGCCGCTTGCATGGCAATGCGCCGAGAGGTCTATCAGAAAATTGGTGGGTTCAATGAAGATTACAAATTGGTCTTCAATGACGTTGAGTTATGCCTAAGGACAACAGAAGCCGGGTATCGAGTTGTATATACCCCTTTTGCACAGATGATTCATCACGAAGGAGGAACACGAGGTCATTATATTCCTTCGGAAGACATTCGATTAGGATTCGTGCATATGAAAGATATCGTCGCGCAAGGTGACCCCTGCTACAATCCCAACCTCTCCCTAGCCGTTAGGATTCCAACTTTAAAACGGCCGTTTGAAGAATCTTCAACAGAGCGGCTAAGGATGATTTCCAAGTACTCATAATCTGTCAAACCAACATTATGATTCCCGATCGAGCATATGATGTGGTTATGAAAAACATCCTGGTTATTAGCGGAGATACTGTCGATAAACACATGGGAGGTTTAGGTGTCCGTAATTGGGAAATTGCACATGCTCTTTCCAAAAACTTCAATGTAACATTAGCTTTCCCAAATCAAACCAACCTAGTATCCGATGTCGTTCACCTTATTTCTTATGAACTGCAAAGTGGCGATCTAGCCTCAATCGCCAGGGAGTATGATGCTATTGTACTGCATGGATCTATATTACATTTTCATCCCAATTTACGGACTCTCGGCATACCCATCGCAGTAGATCTGTATGTTCCAAATCTACTGGAGAGTTTGGTTTGGCACGAAAATGATCCAATTGAACGCTGGTCCGCAGCCTACGAAGAATACGTTAGACTGCAATTAGAACTACTTCGGGCTGGAGATTTCTTCTTCTGTGCCAGCGAACGACAGAGGGATTACTGGCTGGGATGGTTACATGCCCAAAAAAGAATTAATCCACACACTTATCACCAAGATCCTGCCCTCTGGAAGTTGATTGACATTGTTCCGTTTGGAATGCCGAAGGATGTACCTAATCACACAAAAGTTGTGCTAAAAGGTAAACATCCGGGCATCAAATTGGATGATAAGGTAATCCTATGGTCAGGTGGGATTTGGGATTGGCTGGACCCCCTAACTTTAATCCGTGCAATTGCTGAAATATCCACAACCTATCCGCAATTAAAACTATACTTCATGGGGACACATCATCCGAATCCAATAGTTAAAGGGATGAACATGCCAGAAGCCGCGATCAACCTCAGTCGCGAACTCGGTCTATACGGAAAATCTGTTTTCTTTGGGGATTGGATCCCATATGATGAGCGAGAGAATTACCTAATGGAAGCAGATTTCGGTGCAGTAACACATCCGGGACATATTGAAACTCATTTCTCCTATAGAACAAGGGTTTTAGATTATATATGGGCTGGCATCCCTTTTATCATTACTGAGGGTGATGCATGGGCTGATTTAGTAAAAAGAGAGAAAATTGGTGCCACTGTAAATCCTGGTGATGTCCAGGGTTTGGTAAGAGCTATCAAGATTATTCTCACAGATAAAATAAATTATAGAGATTCTTTTGACAATCTTCGTCAATCTCACAGCTGGGAAAAAGTGGTTTTACCTTTAGTAAAGTTCTGCACCGATCCATATATTGCCGCTGATAAGGATGAGTATTTGACCGAAACTGAACGTATCAGCCGTGATAAGGATGAGTTTTTACAGCATGTGATCCAAGATAAGGATACTTATTTGGAACAAGTTATACAGGAACGCGATGCACTTAGAAGTTCCCTCACGAGATATCACCGATTGCCCCCAATAAGAGTATATCATTGGATCAAGAAAAGAATCGGCATGAGCTAATGGACCAATATCCCTTTGCATCGGTCATCATTGTGAACTTTAACGGTGCACATTATCTGCCAACCTGTCTGGATGCCCTGAAACTTCAAACTTATCCTCAACACCTTTTCGAAGTGATTGTTTCAGATAATGGTTCAAGCGACGGATCAATTGAACTCATCAAAGAAGAATACTCATGGGTAAAGTTGCTTGAAAATGGACGCAATCTTGGTTTCGCATCGGGCAATAATGTAGCAATCAAAGAAGCACGAGGTGAATATATCGTATTATTAAATAACGACACTTTGCCCACGACAAGTTGGCTTGAAAATATGGTGCGAGCAGCACTTCAAAATGACCGCGCGGGAATAGTCACTGGTCATCTGCAACTATTCTATGACCAAATAAAATTATGGTTTACAACTGATACATACTCTCCTCAAGGTGATAAACGATCGCTCGGAGTGCAAATTTTCCAGGTAGATAGTGGCACAGAACGGGGAATCGTCCAGTATCTTGAAGGTTTTTATAGCGAAGAACGAAACAAAAACAACGAACCCTTCCGGTGGAGCAAAGCAAAAGGAATAATTGGAGTACCAATACCATTGGGCAAAGAAGATTGGAATCTTAGCTTGGCTTTAGCGGCTAAAGATAACCATAGAGGCAAAGTAAAATTCCGTCTATACTTTGATGATACACAAATTTGCCAAATTGATGTAAGTGGAGCGGAGAAAATTTTCCACACAATACGCATGCCAAAAATAATCTGCGATTCTAAAACTCCAGTTGAACAAAATACAGGGTCGTTAATATTTCGTAATGGTGCAACTCGCGATCGAGGTACATACGTTGTTAATAATGAGTTGTTCTTTGAAGATTCCGTAGGACAATATGATTCTTTTGAAGAAGTATTTGCTGCGTGTGGTGCAAGCATGCTCATAAAGAGAGATACTCTTGGACAAATTGGCTTTTTTGATGACTCCTTATTTATGTATTATGAAGACACAGACATATCTTGGAGAGCTAGATTGCATGATTGGAAAGTCTATTACGCACCAGATGCTTTAGTTCGCCATATCCATTGTGGGACTACTCAAGAATGGTCCCCGCATTTTCTGTACTTAACAGAACGAAACCGCTTATTAATGGTACTTAAAAATGGCTCCCCACGCCAAGTTAGTAGGGTATGGGGAGGATATCTGTGGAGGATGGTTCTGATTGCTTGGAATGTGACACGATCTATTATCACTTTGAACCCGATATGGCGTAAAAGAGCTAGCAAATTACGTATTCATCTAAAAGTAGTTTGTACCCTTTTATTATGGCTCCCAACGACATTACGAAAACGATATTCACTCCGGAGATCTTCATCGGTTGAATATCGTGAAATTGAAAGCTGGTTTGTAGAATGATTCCACAGGTTGGAATATATAATCGCTGGTTGGCAACACTAGGAGGTGGTGAAAAACATAGCTTAGCAATTGCCGAGCACTTGCGCAACCGCTCTCAAGTTTCAGTAATAAGCCACAAACCTGTCTCAAAAGTTCAAGCACAAGAACGTCTCAACCTTGACTTAACCGGAGTTGAATTTATCACAATACCTAATTGCCACTCAAAAGAAGTATCCTCTATATCGAACAATTACGATCTCTTCATCAACGCATCACATTTAGATTACTTTCCATCGAATGCTCGATATAGTACAGCCCTAATTTATTTTCCTGCAAAATTAGGACGTCGGATAATTTGGGGCAGAAGATTGAAAGACTACTTGAGAAATTGGTTTCAAATACCAACATTGTTAACTGATATCCATGCATTTGATGCCAGTGGAAAAACTTTCAAATGGACACTTGATGCATCTACAAATATCCTTCTTCCAAAATCTAGTAATCAATATAACGTGTTAATAGACCTACGTTCCATTGATGATCGGGTACACAATATAAGAATACTACTTGATGGCAAGGAAATTCATAATATCGCGATTTCTGATTATTACGAACAAACAACTGCTAATATCTACGTCGCATCACCATCACGTCATAAACATCATGAGTTAACAATAGCTGTATCAGATTCCGTGCCAATAGATGGTCAGCCAAAACTTGAAATTTCAAATATTCGCCTGAGCCTGCCTAAATACCGACTATATAAGAAACTTTTTGAAAGCAAATATAAGGGTTGGGGCATAAAGCTACAGTATTTCCCCCCTGGTAATACACTACTTGAGTATATAGATACATATGATGCCATTTGGGCAAATTCGCAATTTACTAGAAAGTGGGTAAAAAAATATTGGCATCGCGATAGTGATGTACTATATCCCCCCGTAAATGTAGAAAATTATGTTATGCGTCCAAAAAGAAATTTCATTTTGAATGTGGGGCGCTTCTTCGCAGGACAGCATAACAAAAAACACGGTGACATGATCCGTGCATTTAGGGAACTGGTGGATAATGGGTTGGAGGGATGGGAATTTCACCTGGCTGGAGGGAAAACACACGGGACTGAAAACGACGTATATTTGGATCAACTATTCAAAATGTCAGAAAGTTATCCCATATATATCTATCCAGATGCTTCTTATGAGAAATTGAAAACTCTTTATGAAGAAAGCCCGATATACTGGCATGCCAGTGGCTATGGTGAGAGTGAAAAGAAATATCCAGAAAAATTCGAGCACTTCGGTATTACAACTGTTGAAGCTATGGCTGCGGGTTGTATTCCAATAGTAATTAATAAGGGCGGCCAACCTGAAATTGTTGAACATGGAACAAACGGATATTTGTGGAATACGATGCCAGAGCTAAAAACACACACCATGAACTTGATCAATAATCCTGCCCAGAGAGGCATAATCTCAAAGAATGCTGTCAAACGCAGCAAGTCTTTTGGGTTTGATCATTTTGGTCAAACGCTTGATATGCTCTTGGAAGGAAGTGGAGTATTATAGAGCTAGATTGACTGTGCCACTGTTTACTTTTTTAATTTTTTTTCAGTAGTTTAGTTTGCATATTCAACATTCAAGTTCAACTATGTAATCCAAATAAACGGTTAGCTGAAGTGAGTGATCGAGTTTTTTCGAATTCCTGTTTTCTATTTTTAATTTTTGGGGATAGAAAATACATCCCTAATATGTGTAACCAATGATTACACAATATTGCTGATCTTTTTGATACTGAAGCTTATTTACCCATATAATATTATTTCGGGTAGACTAAACGCCCCTTTTCCTTGTCTCTTGTTCGCGTTTATCTTCTAAGCGCTGAAGTCTCTTCAATAGTTCTCCATCTTAAAGTATCTCCCTCTTTGGTCTAGCAATAAAATAAGATATCAAAACAAGCAAACACTTTTGTTCAGAATACATTAGATCCTTTGATAGGATATACTCAATTTGATTATCCAATCATAAGGATCTTTATCTTTTAATGCTTCATTGTGATAGAACAATGCATACGCAATTCCACCGCTTTGATAATTACCCCATATATCTTAAGATATCTTGATGTAGTTTCAATTACAAGTTCTGAGTGTCCCGCCTCCTGGGATCAGTCACTCACATCGTAGGTAATTACGGTCTTAAAAGGCACTTCTAGCGAAATTTTTCCGGAAGCGAATTAATCACTTGCTGTAAAAACAGCCAATTATTACGAGTTTATTGATTCCGAAGGAGCCTATGTAATCTAACGAGAACGCATTTCGCACGATATTCAAATATAGGAAATCCTTTTTCACTTACCCATTGCCGCACTTCAAGAATAATGTTTATGAACAGAACAGTATTGGACTTATTCTCTACTACCAACAGAAAATCATTCCAGGATTGGCCAGAATAACAAGCGTTTTCGTTCTCACAAATGATCAATTTTGCTAATTATCTACTTGCTTAAATCTAGCTGTACAAAGCCAATACCCTATATAACATTGAAATGAGTAATAATGTTCCAAATGCATCAGAGGATTAAATTAAGACATCTAGCTCAACACTACAATTTCAGTATGGAACAGCTTTTCACATGAACGTAGAGCATCAGAAAGCGGTTGCTGGAAAGTAAATATGACAGCGAAAAATATCCAAAATATAGCTTATATTGGTGAATCGCGCGAAGGGAAACTAGCTAGCACATTATTATAAACAATGTGCTCACAGTTCATTTTATAGCAATCATCTATATGAAAATCGCTCTAACAGTAAATTTTTCAGGACCACTTGTATGATAAACTGCTAAAATCATGGATGATTTCCTCATTCTCAGCGGGGTCAAAGGCGATACACGCCGCTACCGCACTTTCCACTTGTTCGAACAATTCCAACTAGCTGGGGTTCCTTGCCAGGTTTCCCACATTACCGACCCGAAACTAATCGATAAACTCTCACATGCTTCTGTTGTCTTCCTACACCGAGTGACATATGACGCCTTCGTAGAACAATTATTTGATTTCATCCGTCAGAGAAACATACTATCAATACTGGACAGCGACGATTTAACGTTCAATCCCAATTCATTTCACTGGATTGACAGTCCAGACTTCGCAGATCCTATCCGTGCCCAACTATACCAGGATGATTTGCGCCGTAATTCCCTTACATTGGAAAACTGCCAGGCAGCAATGGTGTCAACGAAATACCTCGCTGATCAGATTCACACCTTCAATAAACCCTGCTGGGTACACCGTAATGCATACAGTTTTGAAATGCTGAATTTATCTGAAGAAGCTTATGCAGCTAAGGTGGAAGAACAAAGCAAGGTGATAATTGGTTACGCTAGCGGGACAGCGACCCACAATCGCGATTTTTCTGTCGCTAAACCTGCCCTAATAAAAATCTTGCAAGAATATCCACATGTCGAGTTATGGTTAATCGGTCCGATTGACCCCGGAGATAATTGGGGTGACCTTACTAATAGGGTTCGGCATGATAAATTGGTTCCTTGGCGTAGATTGCCCAGTATTCTTTGCCAGTTTGACATCAACATCGCTCCTTTGGTAACGAATAATCCTTTCAGCCAATCAAAGAGCGAGATCAAATATATGGAAGCTGGATTAGTGCGAGTTCCAACGATCGCCAGCCCGATTCCCGCATTCAATTATGCAATTCGCTCGGGGGAAAATGGCTGGTTGGCAAAAAGCATCCAGGATTGGGAAACAAGCATATCTGAGTTAGTGGAAGATTCAGGATTGCGCAATCACTTGGGAAACCGTGCATATCAAGATGTAATCGCCCGCTACCATCCCCAAGTGCGCTCCAGAGAACTGATCTCCACGACAATGCAGATCATTGAGAAATTCAATTATCCGGAATTTGAAACGTTGCCACATACAAATCAGCTTCGTGATCGAATTACGCAAGCATACGAACGGCATCCAACTTATCTTGAGATGGGATTCTACTCAATTCGATTCCGTGGTTGGAAAACGTTGTTAAAGCAGATCTGGATCTACTTCCGGCGCTTACTAGCGCCAATCTTTCCGTACTAAATACTGATTTAAACTATGTCTGAAGAGATGCAGCTAACCATATGTGTTGTCAGTTTTCAAGCGCGGAAATACTTGCGGGATTGTCTATTATCAATCAGAGAATGCCCTCCTGACGGAACTTATGAGATCATTGTTGTAGATAATGGATCAACTGACGGTACCACCGCGATGCTTCAAGAAGAATTCCCAGAGACTATAGTAATTATTAACCAAGAAAACGAAGGTTTTACCGCTCCGATGAACACAGCCCTCCGACTGGGGCAAGGTAAGTATCTCTTGCAGTTGAATCCAGATACACTAGCTCATCCTGGTGCATTCAATGAACTGGTAAGTTTTTTAAATTCTCACCCTGATGTTGGTATCTGTGGTCCCAAAGTTTTGAATACCGATGGGTCTCTTCAGTCACCTTGTCGGCGAGGAGAATCGCGTCCATGGGCAGTAATTTCTTACTTCTTACGACTCCCTGCATTATTCCCACGAAGCAAGTTTTTCGGCGGCTACCTAATGAACTACATGGACGAAGATGAAACTCATACAGTTGCCGGTGTTGCTGGATCATGTATGATGATACGAAGAGCATTGTTAACAGAGATTGGATACCTTGACGAGCAATTCTTTGCATACCAGGAGGATGCTGATTATTGTTTTCGGGCTCGTCAAGCGGGTTGGAAAATTTTCTATGTGCCCTCAGCCCATATCACCCATTACGGCGGGCTGGGAGGTTCACGGGTACAGCCATACCGATCGATTATCGAGTGGCATCGTTCGTACTGGTTGTTCTACCGCAAGAATTACGCTGGGGATTACTTCCTCTTGTTAAATTGGGTTTACTATTTAGCTATGCTGCTAAAATTAGGGGGCGCTTTGTTTGTAAACTACATCAGCAAAGAAAAACGTGCCGGAAGGCAAAAACCTCGCTGAAGATTATTAAGTTATGTTCCCCATCAAAGATAAATAAATATCTAGCAAAGCCACCTTGCCGGTATCCCTTTCCAATAATATACAATTGATAAGGACTCATGTTTGCAGAAATAATTGAGCGCTCATTTTTGTTGATTAATCCATTCCTCCAATATGATAATGTTGACCTTTCATGTTAATCATTATAAAATCATCGTTCGCGTCTTATGAATAACGAGTGGAACGTAAGTAATACAATACTAGACATCACCCACCGCTGGCCGATATTAATTATTGCATTCCTGATCGGCAGCCTTATTGGTTGGAGCGTATCTTACATCCTCCCCTCATCCTACCAGGCTGAGGCAAGCTTGTATGTGGCTTTTAACGCCGATGCCTTCTTCCGTAACCCGGATGACTATAAAAACTGGGAATTAGGCCAATTAAACGCTCTTGTTTACTCTGACGAAATTCTGGGTGAGACACTCGCCCACCTGAAATCCAATAATCACGATTGGGATCAAGTTAGTATCGAAGACATTAGACAAACACTCGGAGCTTATTGGCGCAATGCAGGGAAGTGGAGGTTAGTCGCTGAACATCCAGACAAAGGCATGGCATCACAACTGGTTGAGACATGGCGAGATGTGATTGCCGCATTTGTTAAGGATTCTACAAACAATGCCTCCGAAATGCTCAAGATCAGCACCGCGATCGAAGTCAATAAAACCGCAGAAGAACAAATCACTTTAAAGATTCTAAAATTAGAAAGTGTTGTAGATGCTCTGTCATCATGGAAAGATTCGCTTCTCACTGACGAGATAGATGAGCCTATTGAAACCCTGAACCGCTGGCATTTACTCGGGATATTATCCGAAATAAGCAACAATGACCCAGTTTATATCAAGTTGCTGGAAATAATTCCGGAGCCTAATGCACCAACTATTGAATACATTGATTGGATTGATAAAATTCTAATAGTCATCGAAACCGAAATTGAGCAGCTAGAGCAACAAACTAACGAATTATCAAACTACGTAGAACAGTTAAACCAAGAATGGAAAAACCGATCAGACGCCTCAAATGGTTTAACCGCCTACCTAACGGTCAAGACAATCACTGATGAAAAGGTTGAATCGCGGCCGATCCGCACCTCTCCACAGCTCGCCCTAATCGGTGGTGTTCTTGCGGTTTTACTGTGGTTAGTGATTGCACTTTCCGGTATGCTGAAGGGGGAGAGGCTTGCCAGCTGATATCAAGATCCGAAGGAATAGAATATATCAGATGGTATTGGCAGTATCCTGGGCAGCATTTTTGATATTTCTCCCAGTAACGAGCTTTCCATACATCCCTGGAGTAGCAGGAGGCAGCACATTAGTTCGCCCCTTATCCGTCTATCCACTCATGATTCTTATCTTATTGTTCACCTTGCCGCGATTGTTCCGAAAACCGGTACCGAAAACGCTGCAAACACTGATACCCTTCATTGTGGTCGTGCTGGTATCTACGATTCTCTCTTCCTTGAAAGGTATATACCCTCAGATGGGGGTAACTGTTCCCGAGCGCGCTCTTCGTGCATTACTAACCTTAGGGATAGGTGGAGCCATCTACACAACAGTCGCATTGTGGCCAAGAGACACAGATGATCTCAAGGGAATGCTGCGTTGGATATATCTGGGTTTCTCAGTTTCCCTATTATGGGGTAGTCTCCAGGCAGTCTATATCATCAAATTTACCAGGTCCTATTTCGATTTTTTACAATCTGTCCAAAGCTTCGTTGCAGTTCGCCGGCTGTTCACAACGCGCATTTCTGGTATGACCTATGAACCAAATTGGTTTGCTGAACAAATCACATTTCTCTTACTACCCTGGCTGCTTTCAGCGGTAATTAACGGGTACAGTGTGTTTAAGTGGCGCAGACGCTGGTTAACGATAGAGATGCTGCTTCTCTGCTGGGCTGCAGTAGTATTAGTATTTACGTTTTCCCGAGCAGGCCTACTAAATCTTGCCATAACTCTCGTCCTCGGTTTGATTTTCCTTAGGCCGCGCTCTAAAAAAGAAAAATCGGCTCAAGGCATAAGAATAGGGCTGCGCCGGATAACAGAAGCTCTGCTGCTGATAATAATACTGGTTGGATTTGTATATTCAGTTGGAGCACGGAATGAATTCTTCTCCCGCATCTGGAACTATTGGTTGGAAAAACCAAAACCAACCCTTTCAGGATACTTTGAATATCTTGGTTTTGGTGCACGTTTAATTTATAGTCAAGCTGCTTTCGATGTATATACAAAGCACCCTTGGATGGGTGTGGGACTAGGCAATTTTGCCTTCTATTTTGAAGAAAGTCTGCCAGATCGGCCACTGCCAATAATCCCAGAAGTAATGCGCGTGGTCACACCGGGGGAAGGTCGCAGCAGCATGATCACGCCAAAGAATTTTTATACACGTTTGCTAGCAGAGACTGGCTTAATAGGTATGGCAACTTTTACAGCCTTTATCATTGCGATCTTCGGTTGTGCCCTTGCTCTTTACATGATGGGGGATAGGGATTCTCTTTTTTGGGGCACCGGAGGACTATTGGGTGTTGCTGCGTTCCTGCTTTCAGGACTAACTTTTGATTCGTTTGCTCTGCCAAATATGTGGGTAGTTTTTGGAATGACGACTGCTGCCGCTTCAATATTTATTAGTAGAAGACAGTATCAAGTTAATGACCGGGCGAAAGGTAATCATACTCAAAAGATGGTCAGCTCCATGCTTGATCAACAGGTAAATAATGCAAAGATCAAATACACTTAGGCTGATATCGTTTAGCCTAATAATCGGAGTTGTTTGCTGTATCAGTCTTATAATTGTGGGAGGGGCGATCACAATATTCACAACGACCAATATGGTCAACTACTTTGACTCCGCTCAACTTCTTTTCTCAGCGATCACACCGACCTTGGTTGTAATAAGACCAACAACCGCCATCGAATCATCACTACCACAGCTTAGTCAACAAACAGATCCTGAGAACAAACCAAGCAGGATCATAATCAAAACGACAGATACCCTATCGACACTACAGAATGCAGATGTGCCAGAAAGTGATATTGCTGATTTAGCACGGCGATTGGAAGGAAAATCTGTTATCCCACCTACCTTTATTCAAGAGATAGAACCCATTGAGATCGGTACCAAAGAGATGTTTTGGGTCAATAAGGCTGATGGCTCAGAACTGAATGAGATCTTCCAAATCCAGGCGACGCTCGAGTTCGTCACCGATCATGCCTATTTCTGGATAGAGGAAGGCTCATCGTTCAAATATCAAGATTTGGAATCTCTTGCTCGATCATTTGAAAATGAGATCTACCCAACGAATCGAACATTCTTTGGTAATGAACGCACTCCCGGAATTGATGGTGATACCCATCTCTACATACTATATGCCCACAATCTTGGTAGAACTGTCGCAGGCTATTTCTCCCCGAGAGATTCTTATCACCCGCTGATCCAAGAATACTCGAACGGTCATGAGATGTTTGTATTCAATTTGGATAATGTCAAATTTGGCCAGGAATTCACTTACGGAACACTGGCACACGAATTCCAACACATGATTCATTTTTCTCGCGACCGTAATGAAGCAACTTGGTTAAATGAGGGTTTCTCGGATTTAGCCATGTTCATAAATGGTTACGATATCGGGGGGCATGATTTTATTTATGCTAAAAACCCAGATATCCAGTTGAATGACTGGCCAAATGACCAGTTGCAAACATTCTCGCATTATGGAGCTTCTTTTTTGTTCCTCACATATTTTCTTGATCGCTTCGGCAATCAAGCCACACAAGCCCTAGTATCACTTCCCGAGAACGGACTCGAAAGTATTGATCGGGTACTGGCAGAACTCAATCTGCTAGACTCAAGTACAGGGGCAATATTGAGTGCAGATGATGTGTTTAGGGATTGGGTAGTTGCTTCTTATTTACAGGATAAAAACATTCTGGACGGGCGGTTTGCATATCATAATTACCCAGATGCCCCTCAACCCAGTGAAACAGAAATAATTGAAGATTGTAATGAGCAAACAATAACGAGAGATGTCAAGCAATATGGAGTAGACTACATCAGCCTCCAATGCCGTAACAATGTCACACTCTATTTTGAGGGCTCAACCCAGGTAAATGTTCTACCTGCTGACCCCTACTCAGGTGATTATGCTTATTGGTCAAACAAAGGTGACGAAGCCGATATGACCCTGACCAAGCATTTTGATTTCAGGGAGCATAACGGGCCTCTAACATTAAGTTATATGACTTGGTTTGATATAGAAAATGACTACGACTATTTATATCTAGTCTTATCAGTGGATGGCGAGAACTGGCAGATCATCAATACGCCTTCTGGCACAGCAGATGACCCAACGGGCGCCAGCTATGGTTGGGCATACAATGGAGCTAGCGGAGGGAGTGAAAAACCAGTTTGGATAAATGAACAAGTCGACCTAACTCAATACGCTGGCAAGGAAGTAGACATACGTTTTGAATACATTACAGACGCGGCAGTGAATGGAGAGGGATTTCTATTAGATGATGTTTCCATTCCAGAAATTGGCTACTTTACGGATTTTGAAAAGGATGACGGCGGATGGGCTCAAGCTGGCTTCGTGCGAATTCAGAATAATCTATCCCAAGATTTTCTACTTTCCATGATCCGAAAGAATGGTCAAACAGATGTGGAGTATCTAGAGTTGGCCGAAGATAATACTGTGACTATCGACCTCGACTTTGAAGCCGATTTGCGGGAAGTGGTCTTAGTTGTCAGTGGAAATACCCGTTATACTCGGCAACCTGCTATCTATCGATTCTCCCTCATTCCCTGATTTTCATTTGTTAGCTCTTTTTCGCTATTACCCTTCAAAACACCGGATTTCTGTCTAGAAATCCGGATTTTTGAAGGGTCTTATGTATGTGATTGTGGTATTTCTACAGAACTTGTTGGTTTACGTGGAGCACGCAATCCTGCCAACTGTTCTTCTAGTTCTGCTCTCCGTTCCGCTGCAGCCTGCTTGACTTCCTGCTGGACGCGCATGCTCTGATCCTGTATCTGAAATCGCAGCTCTTCCCCAGAAGTCGGAGCAAAGAGTAAAGCTAAGGTTGCCCCAACAAAGGCACCCATCAAAATTCCAGAGAAAAAACTAGCATAACGCTTCATAAAAAGCCTCCTAAATAATTAATACGCTAACCAGATCAATCCAGAACCACAATTAAGCCAATTGCTTTTTCAATCTATTTCCATGATATTATACATGAAACCCCGCCATTACAGACACATGCCGCTTGGGTCTATCGGATTATCCACCCATGATCAATCCCCAACTTCCCCTTATCGACTTACACCGTCATCTTGACGGAAATGTGCGCTTAGAAACTATCATTGATCTTGGATTGCAGCATAACATTGACCTCCCCGCCTACAATGCTGAAGAACTTAGACCATTTGTCCAAGTAACTGTTCCCCAACCAGGTGTCATGGCGTTTATAGCAAAATTTAAATGGATGGTAGCGGTGTTAGCAGACTTTTCTGCCTGTTATCGAATCGCGTATGAGAACGTACTTGACGCAGCTAAGGAAGGGCTCGATTACGTTGAACTTCGTTTCAGCCCCTGGTTCATGGCCGAGCCACACAGCCTTGACCCCATAGGGGTAGTCGAAGCAGTCGTCAGCGGTGCTGAATCTGGATCCCAGGAAACAAAAATACCTGTCAATTTGATTGGCATACTCAGTCGCACGTATGGTGAAGAGGTTGCATGGGATGAACTAGCAGCACTGCTAACCCAAGCAGATCATCTGGTTGCAATTGACCTTGCTGGTGATGAAGCAAACTATCCAGGAATACGGTTTTTAGCCCATTGCAGAAAAGCCCAGGAAGCAGGACTCGCTCTAACTATCCATGCTGGCGAAGCAACCGGAGCGGAAAGTGTTTGGCAAGCAATTCAAGATTTGGGCGCAGTTCGGATAGGACATGCAATCCATGCTGTTGATGATGATCAATTGATGGAGTTAATTGTAACAAGCGAAATCGGCATCGAGTGTAATCTGACCAGTAATATCCAGACCAGCACAGTATTAAACTATGCTAGTCATCCAATCAAAGAATTTCTTAAACTTGGTGCCCTCGCAACAATCAATACTGACGACCCAGGCATCAGTGGAATTACTTTACCATACGAATATGAGGTCGCTGCCCCAGCGGTAGGATTATCGATCGAACAGATACACACTGCTCAACGTAATGCTCTCAAGATCGCATTTCTACCCACAGAAGAAAAAGAGGCGCTATTAGCCCAGAAATCACGTGACTAGGTCTTTGTCCAAAATAAAGTCTTATTCAATATCCAACTAAAAGCTTCTTGATTAGGATCTGAGCATTCCGATACACATATTTTAAGGCATATGAGCACATATGACTAAACATCCCGCCCATGATCAGAAACGATTTAAGTGATGCATGATAATCCTTTCAATTGGGATGCCACGCGCTGGGTCAGGTTGGTTTTACAACCTGACTAATGACCTAATCAAAGTTTCAGGAGGTCAAGACGCCCGCGTTATTCGGCATAAGTACTGCTTGGGGAAAATATTAACAGAAGTTAACTGCAATATCGGTACGCTTTCCTGCTGGCGATTATCTTTGGTTTTAGTTCCTGCATTATTGGGAAATACGTTCACAATCAAGACCCACTCCGGACCAACACTCATAGCACTACGACTAATTCAAGGTGGCATCATACGCCCCACATACATTTATCGTGACCCACGCGATGCAATGATCTCTGCTATGGATAACGGGCGAAAAGCGCGCGCGAAAGGCCGCCATAACGCGTTCTCAGAACTAACCGACTTTAATAGAGCAGTAGAGTTTATGCTTAATTACCTGAAGATATGGGACTCTTGGATACACGCTGAAGCAACCCTGCATACCCGCTATGAAAATCTGCTCAGTAATTATGACGCTGAAGTACTTCGCCTAATCGAGTTCCTAGGCATATCTATGAAATCTCAAGAAGTCAATGCAGTATGCGAAAAATACAGGCCAGGAAAAGCGCGCGGTGGTCAGATGGGAATCCATTACAGCAAAGGGCGCACCGGTCGCTATAGAGAAAAATTCTCTGAAGACGAGTTGACGATATTAAATAACAAATTCGGTCCATATTTAGAGCCAATGGGTTATGCAATAAGTTAATTTATAAGACAAGCCACATTATCAACGCGGCTCTAACGGATAACGAAACCTCCATCACTTAACTGGACAACTTAACTCCGAATATACTTGCAGGAATCTCAAAAATGAGAGATAATTATCATACCGCTTGGATCACACGACCGAGACGGATATTTTTTCTCCCATCATTATTAATCATATGGCCTCTACCTAAACCAGGAGGGTACCATGCCAAAAATCACACCCCCACTCAGCCCACTATCAGCTAACCATAAGAAAGTTACCGTGTTAACCCTGCGACAGATGAAACAGCGCGGGGATCCAATCACGATGCTAACTGCGTATGACTATCCCACCGCGCATGCCTTAGAGAAAGTAAAAGTAGATGCTATATTGGTCGGTGATTCTCTTGGTATGGTTGTACTGGGTTATAACAATACCTTACCAGTTACAATGGATGAGATGTTGCATCATTGCCGAGCAGTAGCTCGTGGGGCAATAACCCCCCTATTAATCGGTGATTTGCCTTTCATGTCATACCAAGCCTCGACAGAAGAAGCTGTTCGCAATGCCGGTCGCTTCCTCCAAGAAGCAGGCATGGATGCGGTTAAACTCGAAGGGGGGCAAGAGCATCTCCATTCCATCAGGGCGATCACTTCAGCAGGGATACCTGTGATGGGGCATCTTGGCTTAACACCTCAAAGTATCCATCAACTAGGTGGTTTTAGACCGCAAGGCTTACAGGTTGATACTGCCCAAGTAATATTTGAAAATGCACAGTTGCTCCAAGATGCCGGCTGCTTTAGTGTTGTCCTAGAATCCATACCACAGGAATTAGCAGCATACATATCACAAAATCTTGAAGTTCCAACCATTGGTATTGGGGCTGGCTCTGGTTGCGATGGACAAGTATTAGTCTCGCATGATGTATTGGGTTTTTTTGACCGTTTCAAACCAAGCTTTGCCAAACGCTATGCAGAATTACATTCAGTTATGAACAAGGCCTTCGCTCTATACATCGACGAGGTAAAATCCGGACGGTTTCCCGGAGCAGAACACCAAATTAGCATGAATCAAGATGAGTGGCAGGCATTTCTTGACGAAATAGAAAACTAAATCAATTGCTTTCTGTGGTAGAAATATATCGATAAGCTGGTAATAAATACGCAGCGAAAAGAGAGACAAATGACTGATCCATCTAACTCGATACTTATAGCTGGTACAGGAGCAATGGCGTGCCTATTTGCAGCTCGGTTGGCTGAAGCTGGCATACCTGTAACGATGTTAGGTACTTGGCCAGATGGAATTACAGCAATCCAGAAGAACGGTGTAAGCCTAATTGAAATCAACGGTAACACACGCAATTATGCGGTCTCTGCAACCGAAGACACTTCTCGTTGCGCCGGTGCGCAATATGCACTGGTATTAGTCAAGTCTTGGCAAACCTGGCGAGCAGCTCGCCAATTACGAGAGTGCCTGGTTCAGGATGGCGTAGTCTTGACATTACAGAATGGAATTGGTAATCGGGAAGCCCTTGCCCAAACACTTGGTGCTAAACGAGTAGCTTTAGGCGTGACGACTTTAGGGGCATATTTGATCGGTCCCGGCCAGACAAAGTTAGCAGGTGATGGCGTAATCACTTTGGGCATTCACTCGCGCTTGGGTCCATTAGCTGATATGCTCCGGAAAGCAGGTTTCCTGGTCGAGAGCGATCCGGACCCAGACGTATTATTGTGGGGAAAGCTGGTTATCAACGCTGCAATCAACCCATTAACTGCTCTACTTCGTGTACCAAATGGTGAAATTCTAAAGCGACCTACAGCGCGTTCACTCATGGTTACTGTGGCTCGTGAGGTAGCTGCTGTAGCTGTTGCTCAGGGAATTCGGCTTCCTTATCCTGATCCAGTCGTCGCCACTGAGACTATAGCTCGCCGTACTGCAAATAACCGATCATCTATGCTGATGGATGTTGAACGGGGTGCACCTACAGAAATAGATGCTATATGTGGAGCAGTCATCCGCGCCGGTGAGCAAGTAAACGTTCCCACCCCCGCCAACCTAACTATATGGCAGGTCGTGAAAGCGTTAACAACAAGTTCTTATTCGAAATGAACGGTTCTTATCAATCTACCCCAAATGAAACACGTAACTCTTCTTAGCGAACTGCTCGCTGCTAAAAGGATCCTTCCTAAACCCGTTGGCCTCGTGCCAACCATGGGCTACCTGCATGAAGGTCACCTTTCCTTGGTCAAAACAGCAAAACGAAATTGTACGAGTGTGGTTGTCAGTATATTTGTTAACCCATCTCAATTTGGTCCTGGTGAAGACCTCACCTCATACCCCAGGGCTATATCGCAGGACATAAAAAAACTGAGGGGAGCCGGTATCGATCTTCTATGGACGCCGCTTGCAAACGAAATGTACCCGGAGGGTTACCAGACATGGGTGGCTGTTGAAGAGGTCACAAAACGACTCGAGGGCGCTGAGCGACCCAAACACTTTCGCGGTGTAGCAACAATCGTGACGAAGCTCTTCAACACTGTCCAACCACAACAAGCCTATTTTGGCCAAAAGGACGCCCAGCAAGCAGTAACAATCCGTCAATTGGTAAGGGATCTAAATTACCCAATAGATATCGTAATTTGTCCAATCGTCAGAGAAGCTGACGGACTGGCAATGTCAAGTCGGAATACATATCTTAACCCGACCGAGAGGCATGCTGCAACCGTCCTATTTCGCGCACTTTCCAACGCTAAAAGCGCGTATTCTGACGGTGAGCACAACGCATCTAAACTCCGCTCACGGATGAAGGATATCATTGGTGCCGATCCACTTGCGCAGGCACAGTATATTTCCTGTGCTGATCCAGATACTCTGCAGGAACTGCAAGGTGATGTCTCATACGCCCTTTTATCCTTGGCTGTGTTCGTTGGCAAGACCAGATTGATAGACAACATGATCATTGGGAAGAAAGAGTAAGCATGCTATTAACAATCGATGTGGGAAATACGAATATAACATTGGGAGTCTATATTACAGGCAATCTAGGTCCTCGCTGGCGATTAGCTACCGTTCACGAACGTATGCCAGATGAATACGGGATCCAATTCCTAAACTTGTTTCATAACGCCGGTGTGAGCGAGGACGACTTAATCGGAGTTTGCATGGCTTCTGTTGTACCGCCCCTTACTGGAAAAATCATCGAAGCCTGCCAGAATTATCTTGGTCAAACCCCACTCGTGGTTGACGCGGGTGTAAAAACTGGTGTCCGTATTCGCTATGAGGACCCACGCGCAGTGGGCGCGGACCGGATAGTGGATACGGTGGCTGTACAAAAAATCTGCGGAGGGCCGGCATGCATCGTGGATTTTGGCACGGCAACAACTTTTGATGCAATCTCATCCGATGGTGATTATTTGGGCGGCGCAATCACGCCAGGAATTGGTATAGCTTCAGAAGCACTATTCTCAAGAGCAGCAAAATTACCCCGTGTTGATCTTCAACGCCCTCCTGCTGCCATCGGACGAAACACAGTTCACGCAATGCAATCTGGTTTGCTCTTTGGGTATGTTGCGATGGTAGAAGGAATGGTAGCTCGCTTTAGAAAAGAATTGGGGGAGAATATGAAAGTTATCGCCACGGGAGGTCTAGCGGAAATCGTAGCCCGTGAGACTGATGTCATCGATATCATCGCCCCTTGGCTCACGTTGGATGGCTTGAAATACACGTGGGAGATGAACCGTGGCTCGTTGGTAGAATAATCTTCTCAGAGTAGGTAACTTCAATTCCCTCCAGGACGACAATTGACTCCAAATCATTACAGAGCGGCATCTAACTTCTATGGAAACCATCATAATACCGGCTGAACACCCGTCAGCGATATCGCAAGCACTGCGTACTTTGCGAGCCGGGGACTTAGTTGCATTTCCGACTGACACGGTCTATGGGTTAGGAGCTTTGATCTCTCTGCCGAAAAGCATCGCCCGTTTGTACGCGGCGAAAGGGCGTAGTAAGGAAAAGGCAATCCCAGTTTTACTTGGTGATATCACTGATCTATCAGAAATAGCTTTCCGCTTCCCTGACAACGCACGCCGGCTTGCAGAGCATTTCTGGCCAGGTCCATTAACCCTAGTTGTTCCACGCCATCCATCTCTACCAGATATCCTTTCTCACACTGCGACAATCGGTGTGCGGATTCCTGATCAGCCAATCGCCATTGAACTACTGCAGAGAGCGGGGCCATTAGCGGTTACTTCTGCTAATTTGTCGGACCAATCAAGCGCTAGCACTGCTGAAGAGGTGCACGAACAGCTAGGAGGGCGAATCGCTTTAATAATTGATGGGGGGCATACCCTTGGTGAATGTCCATCGACCGTTGTTCAGTGTACAAAAAGAGAATTGGTCATCCTGAGACACGGACCAATATCCGAAAACGAACTTAGAACTGCTCTCACATAAGGTATTGCTTTTTTCTCACAGTACACTTATCTTCCTTTCATGGGGTTTTTAGATAGATATGTAAAATAATAAGTACATTCTCCTCACTCAAAACTGCGCCAAGGAGCAAGTTTGCCAGGACTTCTCCGGGGCGCAGTTTGGTATTAAAGACCATTCATGGATGAATGTTACATCATGCCCAGCAACTACTATATCCCTCGCACGATTTCCCTGCCAATAAAACCAACTTCCTTCGATAAATCGAATATCCTCCAAATACAACATTACTTTGCTACAATTTTCTTCTTGGCAGCTAATGCAGCCCCAACTATTCCTGCTTCATTCAGTAGTTGGGCAGGAACAATCTTAACAGGTACTGTCAGGTAAGACTCGAAGCGATTGAATTTTTTACTGACGCCACCACCCAAAATGATCAAATCAGGCCAGAAGAGCGTATTCAATTGAGTTAAGTATTGGTCAAAACGCTCAGCCCACTCCTGCCATGAGAGATCCTCCTTTTTGCGAATGGCATCCGAAGCTTGCTCTTCGGCATCAAAACAATTCATCTCTATATGTCCAAATTCTGTGCTGGGAACTAGATGACCTGATGTGAATACTGCTGTACCTAAACCAGTCCCTATCGTAATAATTATCACCACACCATCTTGACCCCTCCCAGCCCCAAAATTCATTTCAGCCAAACCAGCTGCATCCGCATCGTTGATAACGGTAATTAGGCAGCCAGTATGCTCTGAGAATAATGCCTCTATATCGGTGTTAACCCACTTTTCGTGTAAATTACCTTGCCGCTTAGCAACCCCATGCTGTATTACGGTTGGAAACCCACACCCAATGGGACCTTGCCAAGAAAAATGGTTTGCCACCTTGGCTACAACTTTCGCCATTGGGATCGGTTTCCGCGAGCGAGGCGTATCGAGTCGGTAACGATCCGTAATTAATTCCCCTTTTTTGGTATCGACTACCGCACCTTTAATCCCAGACCCCCCTACATCAATACCCAATATTTTCATCAACTAATCTCCTTCGTGTTTACGGATATTATCCCGCGTGCGTTATTCGTAAAAGTATATCAACCTATCTGCCTGCTTGCTAGTGCCATTCCACCGCTAGAATTTTTGATCGAGATCTAGGAAATTGTGGGCAATTTTGCTCCTTATATACTGTCTTCACTATATTCGTATGAATAATAAGAAGTTCGACGGAACATTATAAGATTATTGCAGTAATAATAATTCGCCACGTTAATACCCAGTCATCCAATTATTATATAATTTATCCATATACACATTGACAGGATACTGACAACCCTATAGAATTTCTGAATAGCCGGTCTTTTTTGTTGCAAAGCTTTCAAATAACAAAGACAGAATCGCCAAAGGAGAGCCTCATGAACCAGCCTTCCAACACAATGGATCAGGATGTATATTACCCCGCGCCTGAAGTTGTTTCCGTCGCCCACGCTAAGGATTACAAAGAGCTGTACAAGCAATCGATTGAAGACCCAGAAAGATTCTGGGCTGATCGAGCGAACGAGCTTGAATGGTATAAGACCTGGGACAAGGTATTGGATGACAGCAATCCACCATTTTATAAATGGTTTACCGGAGGGAAAACAAATATCGTCCACAACGCATTGAACCGTCACTTAAAAACTCATCGAAAGAACAAACTCGCTTTGATTTGGGAAGGTGAACCTGGTGAAAAGCGAACATACTCATACTACGCGCTTCATCGGGAAGTTTGTAAATTTGCGAATGTCTTACGCAGTATGGGGGTAAAGAAGGGTGATATTGTAACAATATATCTACCACGCATACCCGAGCAAGTAATCGCGATGCTGGCATGTGCCAAAATCGGAGCTCCCCATAGTGT
>JBFENN010000011.1:0-35621 GCA_041551115.1 Anaerolineales bacterium | reverse complement strand
GTTCACCGAGTATGATTTCACACTTTGCCAGCCCCAATAACGCATTAGGTTGTCTCGGCATTTTCCCTAATACTTCTTGAAATGTTGTTGCTGCACTGCGGTACTGTTTTAGCTGCATGAAGCTGTGTGCTTTCTCAAGAGTCAATTCAATATCACTCGGAGCAATCGTTCTTAAGAAATCTCGAACCTTACTTTCTGGTTGTGCTCCCGTGAACTCAGCTTGAACACTGCCGTTCCTCAAAGCTTTAACGGAGGGGATACTGCTTACGTTAAATTGCTTAGCAAGATTTTGATTCTGATCAACATTGAGTTTAGCGAGACGGAAGGCACCTTGGGCTTCTTCAGCCAACTGCTCTAACAAGGGGCCAAGTGTCCTGCAAGGGATACACCACTCTGCCCAAAAATCTACCACAACGGGCACTTTTTGCGAGTAATCGAGTACTTGATATTGGAAATCTGCCTCGGAAACATCAATTATATAATCTGATGCCATCATATCTTATCCTCCAGGACGGACCTGCTTGTGCAGCTGCAGGGTCACTGTCCGGGTAATACAAATCTACTTATATTCCTTATTCTACCAAGGATGTGTAAGAAAAATGTAATATTTGCTTCAAAATTCAACAAGAATGAATACTGGATTTCATAGTGACATGTGATGTAATCACAATCGTTATACTTATCTGGATGGCGTAGTCGGTCATATTTATGAAATTTCTATGATGTCAAGGGTTTCAGGAACAAAATTGGCAAACTAATCCAGATCCGGGTCAATCATCCCTGGTTGTTGTATATCAATAACCTCGCCATGTACATCAATAACCACTTTGAAACCCAACATTCCCATGTAAGCTCGAGCTTCTTCTGGTAAACCGCTCGCGAGTAATTGCTCGAATTGCTTATCAACCTGCTTGAGCTGTTCAGAGATCATCGCCATTGAGAAGATATCTTCTTGGCCGAGCATTTTCGCAGTTTGCTCAGAGATCAAATCCTCGTGCCCTTCAATCATCTCTGCCATGGAACGTAGTACTTGCAGGTCGACTTGTTCAGAAGGGATATGGCGGTGAAATCCTGCATCATCGACTACATAACATGGCTCATCACCGACAAAAGCAACACCAACGACTTGATCTGCCTCATCAACAACCAATCCCTCGAATATAGCTCGATTTGCCATCTCTATTTACCTGATTTGAATATACTCCTAATTCCTAGTAAGCCTGAGTAAACCATAGCTTCTTGCGAGATCATCCTGTTAATGCTGATTTCCGATTTCTATGCTAATGGTTTATACCACATCAACTGCCGTACCATTTTCTTCGTAGGCGAACTGCTCATGGGGAGGTACGATTGGCATCGTCCAACGGTACAACCACTTTGCTGCTTGGGGGGTGAGATTGATGCAGCCATGACTGCGTGGTCGACCGAAGTTATTGTGCCAGTAAGTGCCGTGGAGAGAGATACCACTTTCGGTGATGTAAATCACCCAGGGCACTCCCGGTAGGTCATATCCGTTGTAGGCGAGATTACCAGCAGCCATATGGCGATATGGACGTTTGTGGGCAGTGATGTGGCGTCCAGGTGGGGTTGAAAAATCACCATTACTGAATTTTGCACCAGTAGCAGTCCGTGTCATGAATACTGGGTGGTCCCACTCGTAAGCGATCACAGCTTGTTCTTTTGTCCTGACCTCAATGCGTTTTGCACTTATAGGTAGTTCAGGGGCAATCGGGGTTAGCTCTTCATTAGGGATAATTCGGATATGGGAAGCTGGTACGTAATAATAGATGTCCCATTTATCATCTTCAATCTTGTACCAATAATCTCCATATTCATCTTGTTCTCCAGCTACAATCCAATGCGTGGTCGCATAGTAGAATCGATAGGCGATGGCATAATCCTTTCTTGGTGCCCAGTGTGCGTCAGTGAATGGTACGCTAATCTCGCCAAGAATGCCAACTTCCGGAATTTGGGCTGTAACCTGATTTACCAACGTGCGTACCGGCTGGATGTCGCCAGAGTGTACATAGCCTGTGCTCATTTGGTACCAGATTCGGTTATGGAGTGGTTCTCCTTCACCTGCAGTTGCTTCGATGATGGGGAATACGGTGTCCTTCCAAAGCGTATTCACTCTTTCTTCACTGAAAGAAGGCTTTAGGAAGATATCAGTCTTTTCAACACAAACGCGGCCTTGATATCTAGGTGCGCTAGAGCGTAAATTCACAGCAGGTAGCCACATTCCAGCCAAGCTGATGCTTCCCATCTTGAGAAAATCTCTGCGTGATACCTTGTGGTTTGTAGTTGCTTTCACCATCGTGAGGTTGTGATTTCTGGCTATTTTTAAATTATTTATGGATATTTACAACCGTCCCCACAGATGCCATGTGATAGAGCCATTCGGCATCCCCCTTCCGAAGATTAATACAACCATGGCTCATCGGCGTACCAAAATTCTTATGCCAATAGGTACCGTGGATTCCATATCCTTTGTAGAAATACATCGTAAAGGGGACATTAGGCAGAAAATAACCCGGTCCGGACATATTTGTGAAACGGTATTTTACGTATATTCGATAAGTTCCTTTAACTGTCGGGGTTCGCCAAGTGCCGGTGGACACAACGAATTCTCTGAGCAATTGATCGCCCTGGTATGCATATGTACGTTGCAGGCTGAGATCGACGTCAATCCAGTATTCATCTGGCCCAACCTTTGCAGGTCTTCCAGGAAATTTATAATTTGAATTGACCTTGGGTTGTGTTGTCGGTTTAGGGGTATTGGTCGGTGTCTCAGTTGGTGTTTCGGTTGGTGTAGGTGTATTCGTATGGGTGGACGTTGGTGTGGGCGTGAAAGTTGCAGTTGCTGTTGGCGTTGGAGTATCTGTTGCGGTAGGTGTCGGTGTTCGTGTTTCTTTTGAAATTACGCTCTGAGCTAATGCCAATGAGTTGCGCTCTGCATACCATGCTGACACAACAGGAATACCTAACCATGTAGAGATTCCCAGCATGATAACGAGTATGAGCAGTACCCAAGGCAGAACTGCTTGTTTCCGGACGATCACTGCTTCGCGTGGAATGTCACCAGGTATGATTGAGCGACTGCGTTCTGGGTAAATGCCAGGGGCAGCGGGGACTTCTCGGGATCTCTTAATTGCCCAATGTATACCAGAGCGCGCGTAGTCACTCGTTGGGTTAATTTCTAGCGCACGCGTGAGGTAGTGCAGGCTTGCTCCAGGGCTTGCTACTCCTCCCAATATCAGCCAAGCATCTTCTATTTCTGGGTCAAGCGAAACGGCATGCAGCGCCCAATGACGTGCCTCTAGACGATTGCCCAGACGAAGAGCTTGCCTAGATTTCGTAATTGCAGCCTTGTAATCAAGCCCTGCATTCTGCGGAGGCTGATCGCTAGACATAATTATGGAGTGCTTTGGGGCGGAGGATCGCTATTAATACTTTCGTTATTTAAGTAACAGAGGATGCCATCCGTAATACCTTTGGCGACTAGATCCGGATGCTGCGTGAGCAGTACACGATCCAAGTTGAGAAATCCGACTTCAACAATTGCGGCAGTTGTGCCATCATTTATCTCATCAAAAGCATGATAGCTGGTCATGTCTATTGTGATGCTGTTGTGGTGTCGTAATCCAGTAGCTTGGTTGTAGCGATTACGCAGGCATCCAGAAAGACGAGCTGCTCGGTCAGGATGGGGATTCGCAAGTGATGAAGATACTTTGAAACCAGTCGCTTCAGCATTGATGTAATCACAAGTATCGGCATGGATTGATATAAGCACATTGGCTTGATAATTATCCAGCTTCGGGTCGAATTCTCTCAGAACATCGACGTCGATATCTTGGGCAATCAGCATATCCCGTACCAGCGTTGATACATTCTGATTCACTTCGAACTCTGTCAGTGCAATGTCTGAGCAGATTGCACCAGGATCTTTTGAGTTGTCATCCCAATGCCCAACGACGATACCAACCAGTGGTTTCAATCGAGGTGTAGGGATGATAAACTGTTCTTCAGGTTCTTCAGTAAATTCAGGTGCTGACGCAATTGTGATCTTGTCGCCGAAGGTGCCGGGAAGTAAGCCTGGATCAGTCCAAGCAGTAAACAGGGTAGCAACGACAATCCCAACTGCCACAACAACCTGCAAAAAATAGAAAGTTCCTCTTTTCGCTTTCTTGGCAGGCGGTTCTGGATTTACATACTCATCTTCATTCACAGAATCCATGGTACCTTATATGCAAAAAAATTGCAAGGAACGTTGATAATCTAGGTAACTATAGCAAGTTTCGTGCCGTTAGCATGCTGTGTACGAATTTAGAATAAAGGAATAATGTCTGATTATCGCTTCGTCATTCTGCGTTCTGCAAGAGCCTAAATTCTATCAAATATATCATTATAGGTGAGGATCATTATTGTGTTCAATGATTAAATGAAAACACTCTCCATCGAAAGTCCATCGATATGAGAGTGTTGTAGTGGTAATCAGACAATGCTTAGAATAATCCCCAGTCTGCTCCAACACCATCTTCCATGAAGGAAAAATCCCACATCTGTGTACCCATTTCAATATTTACTGGCATATCGACCGCTTCTTGGGCTTTACTGCGAGCCGCCTCTAATAGTGCCGGACCATAAGGACAAAACGGGGTTGTAAGGATCATTGTGATATTTGCTTGCTCATTGTCGAGTTCGACCTCACGAACTAAACCCAATTCAATGATGTTTAGGCCAAGTTCGGGATCGACAACCTCTCGTAGGCGTTCCCGGATAGAGCCGGCAATCTCGGGTTGGGATTCATCTGCCTGCCATGTAGTTGTGTTTTTGACTTCGTCGCTCATTTCTCTCCCATCAATCGATTGCTGCGGAGACCACATAAGTGCAATGTGCATCACCGTTCAATAGACATTTTACTTTTTCTGTTGGAACGTCTAGGACCGTGGATATCAAAGTTTGGTCAACAGCACATACTTCAGGATGATTCTGACCGATATGGAAATACGGGCAGCTAACTTCACGAATGAGATATTTGTCTTCTTCTTTTTCCCACTCTACGGTGAAACCTTCTTGGTTTAGCAGCGATGTCACCGCATCAAGCTTTTCTTCCATGGACATGCTGTCAGTCTTGGCATTAAAATCTGTTGCGATATCTTTTGCCATCTGGGAGAACAGTTCATTAACCATGGGTTCTGGCATGCTGCCTTTAAGTTGCTCTAGCAAGCGCAAGGTCAAGCGTAAATATCGAGAAGGGAATTGTTCGAGCCCGCGTTCCGTCAGAAAGTATAGCCTCCTAGGACGCCCAACACCATGACGTTCCTCTTCAGAAGCAACTAGACCTTCAGCTTGGAGTTTAGTGATGTGGTGTCTAACAGATATTGGATTAATATCTACTTCATCCGCTAACTCATTAATCGTGCATTGCTGCTTGGTTAATAAGGTGTACAAAACTTTTTCTCGGGTTGTTTTGGTTTGGTTTACAGTGGAATTATATGTAGTCATATTTTCCTTAACAGCTTATCAATTCAATTAAGTTCAGAGAGTATAGCATTCGTGAGAAATTTTGTCAATATATAAGATTATTATACTAAATATTATTGACTTCACAATAATAATAAGCTATAATTCCCTGGAATAAATAAGATTTTTATCCTAAATATTGACGAAGGTTAGCTGTATGGGTATAATCTTCTTTTTGTGATAGGTGCGTATTTGTAGACTATGTTACGAAAACACCAACCTAGGAGCTAGAATTAAATGTCCGAACTCGTTGTTAGAAATTTGCACGCGAATATTGATGGCAAAGAGATTTTAAAGGGGGTTGACTTAACTGTTGGGCAAGGTCAGGTACATGCGTTGATGGGGCCGAATGGAACCGGGAAATCTACATTAGCATATGCGTTAATGGGTCATCCCAATTATGAAATTACTGCTGGTGAAGTCTGGTTTAACGGGGCGAATATATTGGATTTCGCCCCTGATGAACGCTCACGTGCTGGAGTATTCCTAGCTTTTCAATATCCTGTCGCGATACCGGGCGTATCGGTGGCAAATTTTTTACGCACTGCTATCAACGTTCGCCGGAAAGCAGAAAACGAAGCCGATCGGGGGATACCAATCCCAGAATATCGGGTGCTGCTGAAAGAGAAGATGGACTTATTAAAGATGGACCACAGTTTCGCTGGTCGCTATCTTAATGATGGTTTCTCCGGTGGGGAAAAGAAACGGGCTGAAGTGCTGCAAATGGCAGTTCTAAAACCTGAAATTGCGATCCTTGATGAGACCGACTCTGGTCTAGATATTGATGCCTTACGGATTGTCTCGGAAGGTGTTAATGCGTTACGTGGACCAGACCTAGGAGTCTTGGTGATCACCCATTACCAGCGGATCTTGAATTACATTCAACCAGATGTAGTCCATATCATGATGGGTGGGCGAATTGTTGAAACAGGTGGTGCAGACTTGGCATTACGGCTCGAAGACGAAGGGTATGACTGGGTTCGTGAAAAATACGAACCGGCACCAGCATAAATTTATTGGTAATCTCCCCTTATAGATTTGGAGGAAGGTAATGACTTCAGATGCAGCAATGCTTGAAGGTATTGGTGATTATAAATACGGTTTCCATGATCCGGACACCTTTGTTTTTAAATCTAAAAAAGGTTTAGACCGTGAAATCGTTGAGCAGATTTCTTATATGAAGGGTGAACCTGAGTGGATGCTGGATTTCCGGTTGAAAGCACTAGAACATTACCAGCAGCGCCCTTTGCCTACCTGGGGTGGTGACCTTTCCAAACTCGATTTGGAAAATATATATTACTATGTGAAGCCTACTGACCAGGAGAGCGAATCTTGGGATGATGTCCCCGAAACAATTAAGAACACGTTTGATAAGTTAGGTATTCCAGAAGCTGAACAAAAATTCTTGGCTGGAGTTGGTGCGCAGTACGAATCCGAAATGGTATACCACAAGATACAGCAGAATCTAGAAGAGAAAGGCGTCATTTTTCTTAGTATTGAAGATGGCTTACGGATGCATCCAGACTTGTTCCGAGAATATTTTAGCACGGTAATCCCTATCGAAGACAACAAATTTGCGGCATTAAATAGTGCCGTTTGGTCCGGTGGTTCCTTTATCTATGTACCAAAAGGTGTAACCGTTGACTTACCTCTTCAAGCCTATTTCCGCTTAAATGTAGCCAATATCGGTCAGTTTGAGAGGACATTGATTATTGCTGATGAAGGGTCGCGCATTCACTATGTAGAGGGATGTACCGCTCCCACATATACCACCGACTCGTTCCACAGCGGTGTCATTGAGATTATAGTCAAAAAGAATGCCCGCGTTCGGTACACAACAATTCAGAATTGGTCAAATAATGTGTACAATTTAGTTACCCAACGTGCATTGGTCTATGAAGGTGCAACAATGGAATGGGTCGATGCGAATTTGGGATCGAAGCTAACCATGAAATATCCTTCATGCTACTTGCTAGGATCAGATGCGCATGGTGAGATCCTATCGATGGCGTTTGCTGGTTCAGGACAGCACCAAGATGCTGGTGGAAAAATTATCCATGCTGCTCCAAGGACCTCTAGCAAGATCACATCGAAATCGATCAGCAAAAGTGGTGGGCGGGCTTCTTATCGTGGGTTATTGAAGGTATACCCGGGTATGAATGATGTTCGCTCAAATGTGGTTTGTGACGCATTGCTGTTGGATGAAGATTCCCGTTCAGATACCTATCCGTACATCGAAATTGACTCGGATGACGTAACGATTGGCCATGAAGCCACCGTTTCTAGAGTTGGTGAGGAACAGCTCTTCTATCTAATGAGCCGCGGGCTGAGTGAGGAACAGGCTACGACTATGGTTGTTTCAGGCTTTATCGAGCCCTTGGTGAAGGAACTTCCAATGGAATATGCAATCGAGATGAATAGACTCATCCAACTACAGATGGAAGGATCGATAGGGTAGGGTATGGCAAACAGAAAAGTCGTAACCAGGTCTGGAAAAAGACTCCCAAAAACTCAGCAATTCTCATTTACGAGAGAGATGATGCCTGGTTTTGGGATCAACAATAATGGAACAGTATCATTCCGGAATAACGCCTGGGAAAACTTTGAAAAATTACCCATGCCAACAACAAGTGAAGAAGCATGGCGTAGAACTGATATCAAATCTCTGAGTACCGCGGATTTTGTATTCAATCAGGGCGCAAAGCACCTGGATTCTCCACCACCAGAGTACATTTTAGATCCTTTGGTTGGTGAGCAGCCAGGACCACAATTAATATTGACCCCTGACCGCATATCTCGAACTGGAAATTTTAATGAGCTTAGTAATCAAGGTGTTATCTTTACCGACCTGCTAAATGCGGAACAGGAAAATAGCGAACTGATCAATTCCCTACGCGGCCAGATCGTCGCATCTGCTGAAGGGAAATTCGCAGCCTTAGCATCGGCATTCGCTGATAAAGGGGTTCTGATCTATGTTCCTCGGAATGTCGAGGTATCACAACCACTTCATAGCGTTCTTTGGGCACCCGGAACTGAGTCAGCCAATTTCTCGCATATAATTGTGTGGTTAGAAGAGGGGGCATCTTTGACGTATGTCCATGAGGCAGCCTCACCAACAGAATCAGGACAAGCTTTGCACGCCGGTGTCGTTGAACTTCGTGTTGGACGGGGAGGAAATTTGCGGTTTGTCGAGCTCCAATCCTGGGGAGAAAATGTATGGAATTTTTCGCATGAACGGGCACGTGTCGAACAGGATGGCAATCTCGATTGGGTATTAGGCGCAGTCGGCAGTCATTTAACTAAAAATTTTTCAGACATTGACCTCGTTGGGCAAGGTGCGGTTGGCAAAATGTCCGGTTTTTACTTCACCGATCGTAATCAGCACCTTGATCATGACACTCAACAAAATCATCTCGCTCCGAATACAACGAGTGATTTGCTGTTTAAGGGTGCATTGAAGGATGACAGCCGTTCGGTTTGGCAGGGTATGATTTATGTTGCTCCAGGTGCCCAAAGAACTGATGGTTATCAGGCGAATCGTAATTTATCCCTTAGCCCCAATGCACGCGCCGATTCAATTCCTGGTCTTGAGATCCTGGCTGATGATGTCCGTTGTACCCATGGATCAACTATTGGCAAGATTGACCCAGAATTGGTTTTTTATCTCCAAAGCCGTGGCCTTCAAAAAGAAGTAGCTGAAAGGTTAGTTGTCGAGGGATTTTTTGATCCAGTTATGCAGCGAATCCCATTTGAACGCGTACGTGAACGATTAAAATTGGGTATTCGTAATAAAATGGGATAGTGGTATATGCTTGTTCTGTAACCGATGCAATATGGAATACTTCGCTATCTCGTGAAGGTGCCAAACATGGTATTGTTAATAAATAGTCTCTCTCAGTCATTGGCGATGCTGAATATTGATTGTCGGAAATTGGAGGTGGAAATTGTCAGAGTTACCATTTACTTCAGCCCCAGATGGGAAAGAAGCTTACAAAGTAGGTGATCGTGTAGAGGTTTATTGCGATCATGAGATAGATGACGAACGGCTTCGTGATTGGTTGGTTGGGACCGTGGTACAGGTCGACCCAAAACTGATCGCTGTCCAATTTAAAGAAAACGTTTACTTGACCGATGGGTGGATGGTCCCCGACCATGTACTGTGGTATCCAAAGATCTCCAATAAAGTCAGGCATTACCGTCGTCGTCGGCGAACAAAATCTCGCTAAATTTCCCCAAGGAAGGGCTGCAAACCTTGTGAACCAAATTGATTCTGAGAAGATCCGCCTGGATTTCCCTACACTATTACGGGAAATTAAACCCGGTATTCCGCTGATATATCTTGATTCAACTGCTACTAGCCAGAAACCTAGTGTCGTGTTAAACGCGATGGACGTTTACTACCAACAATCGAATGCAAACATCCATCGTGGTATCCATACTTTGGCAGAAGAATCTACTGCTGCCTATGAAGAAGCCCGCGAGAAAGTTAAACGCTTCATCCATGCCCCATCAGCTAAATCAATTATATTTACCCGTAACACTACGGAATCAATCAATTTGGTTGCTCAAACATGGGGACGAGCTAACCTGTCGCAGGGTGATGTCATAATCCTCACCGAGATGGAACATCACTCAAATCTTGTACCTTGGCAAATTCTGGCTGCGGAATTGAACTTAAGATTGGAATTTATACCCGTAACCAAGGAAGGTTTGCTGGACATGGTTGAATATCAATCATTATTGCAGCTCGAGCCGCGGTTGGTGGCATTTTCCCACATGTCGAATGTCTTAGGGACGGTAAATCCAGCCAAAGATATAATTAGGTTCGCCCACCATATTGGCGCTGTGACACTCGTAGATGCCGCACAATCCGTTCCTCACTTGCCTGTCGATGCGAGCGATTTAGATGCAGATTTCCTGGCGTTTTCAGGACATAAGATGTGTGGGCCAACAGGCATTGGTGTATTGTTCGGAAAAACTGAGCTGCTAGAATCCATGCCACCGTTCATGGGTGGCGGTGATATGATAAAAAGAGTCGAACTTCGGTCTTTCGTACCGAATTCAATCCCGCATAAATTTGAAGCGGGCACTCCAGCAATTGCTGAAGCAATTGGTTTAGGTGCTGCCATTGATTATTTGGATGGCATTGGTATGGAGGCGGTTGCAGCATACGAGCATGAGATCATCGACTATGCAATGAAGCGCTTGGAAAAAATTCCAGGATTATGGATCTTTGGACCGGAGTCTCAATATAAAGGGGGTGTTGCATCATTCACACTGGATGATATTCACCCGCACGATATAGCTCAGGTGCTGGACGGTTTCGGAATTGCGGTACGGGCTGGACATCATTGTGCGATGCCCTTGCATCAAAAGTATAACCTCCCCGCAACGACCCGTGCAAGTTTTTATTTATATAATACCAAGGCAGAGGCTGACCGGCTGGTGGATGGTCTTTACCATGTAAAGGATTTATTCGGGTAGGATTATGGATGATCTATATCGCGAATTGATAATCGACCGCTATAAAAATCCGATTTACCGCGGCGAACTTGATCCAAATGACATCACCTTTGAAGATGACAACCCGCTTTGTGGAGACCATATACGGATTGATCTGCGAGTGGATGATGACGATATCGTCACCGAGGCATTGTTTAGCGGTCAAGGCTGCGCCATCTCCCAAGCAGCTGCAGATTTGTTGCTTGAGTCAGTACAGGGCAAGCACCTGGATGATGTCAAGATGCTCAGCAAAGAGAATATCCTGGATATGATCGGAATTGATTTAGGTCCGGTGAGATTAAAATGTGCCTTACTGTCGCTGAAAGTATTAAAAGCAGGGGTTTACGGGCTGGGTGAAGCGAATGACGATTTAGTTGAGTGAGCGTATTCTGCTTATTTAAGGAATCGAATGATCAACAACGAAAATGTAGATCTAGATAAATTTGAATTTGTTGCGATTGGAGATACTGCAGAAATTGCGGATGGTGATAGGTTGTTTGTAGAAATTGATGACCTTTCAATAATCGTTCTAAATATTGCTGGCGAGGTGTTTGCCATCGAGGACAAGTGTTCACATGACAATGGTCCCCTCGAAGATGGAGACCTTACCGATCACACAATTAAATGCCCGCGACATGGTGCATTATTTGATATCCGCAGCGGGAAAGCTATTTCTTTACCAGCAGTTGTTGACATAGCTGCATATCCGGTTCGGATCAGCGGCACAGAAATTGAAGTTGGTCTTCCCCTTTCATTGTAGAGCTCTTTCAGTATGCAACATCAAGCAGCTTACGAGCTGCTTTTTTCTTTATGGCCTTGTTCCCCAGGCGTAGAATGTGGGTACATAAAGAACTTTTTCTCCAGATTTAATAGCATCGGCATCAATTTTTTTCAATTGATCAATATCTATTCGGTGATCAGCGGGCTGTTCGTTGTCATACTCGATCGTCTGCCACTCTACCAACCAATCATCTCTCTGCGCTTCTTTTTTCCACTGTCCTCCTAGCAGTCCAGTAGTCACATCAACCAATCCTGCCCGGTGAAATATCGCTGATAGCTTTCTGCCAGTCTGTGGATCAGCGCCTTGAACGCGTAAGGAATTTGCCTGCATTTTACCTATTACTTCTAAGTCAGGCGGATAATCAATTCGGCCTTCGTAATCAGGCTCGGCCATAGCCACTATTTTTCCACCAGGTTTGGTAATTCGCATCATTTCGTTTACTACTCGCACTGGATGAGCAATCCATAGCAAGAAGAAATGGCAGATGCAGGTATCAAATATGTCTTTCTCAAATGGGGTTAGATAGGCGTTAGCTTGCGTGTAGATGGCACGCGTTGCCTTATCCTTGGCAAAGGATAGATATTGACCGTTTATATCGAGCCCATGGATAGTGCAACTATAGTGAGATTCCAGCTCGGTTTCAAGTGCTCCAGTTCCACAACCGACATCCAGAATGCGAGACATCTGTTGGATATCAATCGTGCTAAAAATGAAAGCTCTGATAGCTGACGTCCAACGAGCTTGCATTTCGAATCTTTTATGCCATGTAGAGGTTGCTAGCCTATTATCCATGAGTTAAGTAGGATAAGAAATTAATATTCTCGCCAGTATGTCCACGGAAATTTTGACATGGTTCTTTTGCTGGGTAGCTTATCCTTTTAGTTTAATAATTATAATTGAACGCAAACTGCAAAATAGGAGTGTGCTATGTCACCGACCGACTACACGATTCGGGAGTGCTTGCGACCAGAGTGTGGTTTGCGATATCCTTACGTAATAGCTTATAAGTTTGGGAAGTCCTGTCCGCGCTGCCGGGGTGAAACGCAGATCATAAAACATCAAAAACGTGTCCCTGAACTGACGAACGATCCATCAGAAACTTTAGAACAAAAGATTGAGCTTTTGATTGATAATGTGCGCAGTCTTTGGAATGTTGGATCGATTTTCCGCACTGCGGAAGGTTTTGGTGTCAGTAAATTACATCTCTGTGGCATTGCACCTACTCCCGATAATATCAAACTAAAAAAGACAGCCCTTGGCTCAGAGAACCAGATTTCATGGCAGTATTATACGAATGGCGTATCAGCCTGCCAGGAGTTATTATCACAAGGAGTTTACTTGATTGGATTGGAGACAACAGAAGAGGCAGCTCTGGTCGAGAGAATACAAGCACCCTCCTTGCGCAGGTGGGTGCTCATCGTGGGGAATGAGAATTGTGGTATTGACCCTGGCATCCTTTCCTTATGTGATCAGCTTGTCCAAATCAAAATGCAGGGTAGGAAACGATCACTAAATGTCGCTGTGTCTGTTGGGGTAGCACTATACCAGCTGCGACAGCTCTAATATACAAATCAGGAGATTAATGAAGCGTTAGGAGTACTTGGCATCAGCGTGCGTGCCAGATTTCGTCCCAAGTATTCTCCAAGACATTCCCTAGAATTTTTTCTTGACCTTGCTCTGGTAGAACATCGCCATCCGGTTCGATATACAACCACGCCCGTCCAGCACCCTCTGGCGGGTGTTCGTCACTTACCTCAAGAGAAACTGGATTGTGTGCCGAATAAGGAACCGGTATATCCCAGACAAGTGAGATATCTGCTTCCGCAACCGCCACTCGGGCGGCTTCCAGCTCAGATTCATCAATATCAGTACCAGCGCTGAGCGAAATGGCATGTACTTTAAGTGCTGCCAGGCGATTGATGGCTGCGTGGACTTCAGTATGGTTTTCTTCGGTGATGGTTATATGGACAGCGACGAAAATATCTCCGTCCATAGCAGTGGATATCGCCTCCCAAACACGTTCATCGTCAATGATTAAACGTATAACAATGTGATCAAGGCCTGTCGCTAATAGCGTATTTAAATAGTCCTCATCTCCTAACTTCAACCCATTAGTCAGCAGACCTGTTACCTGCCCGTTTTGTTCTGCATGGGCGATTAGATCAATCAAATCACTGCGCATAGTTGGTTCACCGCCAGTAAATATGATGTGCGGGATCCCTTTTTCCCAAGCTTTGTCAATAATTTGCTGCCACTCAGCAGTGGACAACTCTCGTGTCACCCGTTTATGTGGCGCTGCCTCAGCAGGTGCACCCTCGGGCAGGTTGTAGGTGAGTGCACAATCTATTCGGTAAGGTGCAGAAATATTCCCGGAATATGGTTCGCGGCGATCAAAGTCCAGGAAGGTAACCGGATCGAGATCGGGCGTTTCAACCAATGTAAGGATCCGTTCCGAAAGATTATGGTAATCCTTGAGGGCTTGATCTCGTGCTACCTGGTAACGATGGCTCATTATTTCTGAAACTTTATCAGCCATCATGTTATTAATGAAATAGTAAGCATACTCTGTAGCAGTCCCATTGAGGTGCAGCACAGTGCTCGCGTTGATAATCAGCACACCAGTACCATCATTTTCAATCCGTAGGTGCAGTCGATAATTACGTGGATCATCTTGAGGTGAGATATAGTGATAGATCCCTGGATTTATGGGCTCTATCGGTTCAAACCAGTGCTGGAATGGTTTTAAGATGCTGCTCATAGTATCTCCTTACTAATTGATTTCTCAAATCTTGATTATTTTCATTTCGGTACTTAATTGTTTGTGCTTAATCTATCGAAATTATTGTGCTTTTGTCATTGATATCGATGCTTAGTGGACACCCACCGCCACACTCAGGCAATAACGCACAATCGTTACATTTAATCGGAATCGCTGTCCGTTCCCGAAGTGCTACGGATAAGGGATGTTTCCAGACTGATTTCCAGCTGTTCGTCAACAAATTACCGAGAGGTTGATAATAAGACTGGCAAGGTAATACAGCTCCGTCGGGTTCCACGCACATATTGTATAAGGCTGCCGTACACCCTTTTATACCAAGTTCCAGTTCCATGGGGTCAAAGTGGCAGTATTGAGTTGGTGTGTACCAGATAAGCCGCTGGTCATATTTTGTCGTAATCGATCGCGCTAGTTCTAACAGTGGAGGCAGGTCTGACTCAAGCAATCCTGTACCAACAGATAACCCGTGCCCGGAATAGATCAATGCATTTAAGCCCACGGTTGGCACACCCATATCAGCCAGAAAATGTAGGGTCGTTTCCATTTGCGGGCTGTTATCTTTCAACATGGTTGTATTCGTCATTATGTAGAGCGGAGTGTCTAGAGCATTGCGAATACCTGCAACGGTCTGTTTCCATGCCCCGTTAGTGCATACCATTTTGTCATGAATTTCCGGTTCGTGAGATTCTATTGTAATCTGCACATGGTCTAATCCCGCATCTACTAGTTGATTTAGGTAATTCTTGTCATTCAACCTTCGGCCATTGGTATTTAACCCGGTAATTTGTCCGTTCCGTTCAGCGTAGGCAATAAGTTTTGGCAGGTCAGACCTAAGGGTTGGTTCTCCACCGGTGAATACGACATGTGGTATTGCTAAATCCCACAAGCGGTCAAGTATCTTGAACCATTCTTCTGTAGCGATCTCTTGATATGAACGTGGGCGGGCATTGTAGCAGTGTGCACATTCATTATTACAGCGGTAGGTGAGTGCCAGATCCATGCGGTATGGTGCCGAAGGTCGGGCCGTAAACGGCATCACGGTTTCAATTCCGAGTTCGTGGATGGGGCATACTCCATCTGGACGGATTAATTCTGTGAACTGAATGGAATAGTTCTGGTAATCCTCTGTCGCTTTTCTGGCGGAAACTTGGAATGTGTTGGTGATGATTCGGGCAGCGTCTTCTTGCGAGTATTTCTCGAGTACTAGATATGCCATAAATACCGCTGTTGGATTAAGATGAATAATCCTGTTTGCATTTACCATCAGCAAGCCCGTATGATCCGGGTCGATGCGTAGGTGGAGCCGGCTTTTTTCATACTCTGTATGGTGCTCGTAATGATAAAGTCCGGGCTTAGGGTATTTCGATTTTATTTGCCAGGGCGACCAAAATTTGGTGCTAAAGCGAGCAATTTTCTCTTTGAAACCGGTAAACATCAAGCGATATCTCCTGTTGCCCCAAATATCTGGTCTCGGTGTATTCCTCTAATCATTAGCGGCCACCACCTGCACAGGCACATGCGCAACCAGCACAGGCACACGCACAGGCACAACTACTGCGGCTGCTCGAGCCGCTCCCCTTGCTCCAGCTGCTGCTCGAATAGGATGACTTAGGAATTGGATTCGTTTTGTTTGTAATTGCACTAGTGAATGTGGCTACATTACCAATTGTTCTTGCCGAAAAATTCTGGACTCCATTGACCAGTCCGGCTGCAAAATCAGAACCCGGCAGGTGGGGGAGAGATATTGAACTGGGTGCGGTAGATCCTGACGGCAGGGTTTGTTGATCGGTTGGTAAGCTGCTTGTGGTTCCTGGATAATAGTTACCCCACCACGCAGGCAGGATCACCATCTGATCACGGAATAGATGTTCAGTTCGAGCTTCGTAATCTCGATCCAGAATAGTCCACTCAAGAACTTCATCGAATTTATGGCTCTTCACATCTGGTGTCCCCGCGGATTCAACTTCCGTCCAAGCACGATCGATTATGGTTTGATAGTATGCAATGGTCTCCTTGCGGCTGAATCCTTTCATTTTCTGGGAAATACTTTTTACGAGAGATACCATCATATTCTGCAATGCAGTCTTCCGTTTTGTATCAGATGTTAATTGAAAAGCGGCAAGAAATTCTGTTTCATAAGCATACAAATCATCCGGTAAAGGGTTGGTATTTTGAAGCTTGAGTGGATCTCGGGATATCACTGAAGCGGCACCTTTTTTGATGACTGAGAATAATATCATTGTCAGTATCTTATCTAAGGGTTGCTCCATCAAAATAGCAGCTTCGATCGCGGTTAGCCCACGCTTAATTCCATGTCCTTCAATGGAAATTGTAGGCGGTAGGTACTGCAGCTTACGTCGACTGCTGCTTTTATAGGAGAAAAATAGTATGGCGCCAAAAATGAGGCCAAATCCAGCACATGGTGCGAAAGCAAGTATGCTGGATAGAAAGGCGATTAGTGGTGCCCAAATAGACGGTCTAACAACAGTTTCTGCAGGAATATAAGCTGCTGGAAAAGATGCGCCGAAAGTATACTTGGTCGCGGCGTCACCAGTAGGGTTATGCCATGAGTAAGTGATCCGGCCTTCATCATCTATACCAGTCTCAGGTTGATCTGGGAAACCTGTTGGGGCTGGATGCCAGCGTGGCTCTTCAGGCTGCACACCTTGCGGCAGGTGGTAGGTGACTGTGTAATCTGTATTGCCGTAGACAAAATCTGATCCGAATGTGGAAGGAATAAAAACGGCACTACTGTAGTTATCATCAAGATCGTCTGGAAAAATCACATCTTCAATTACGCCGATAAATGCATGTACAGTTCCAGATTCACCGGGGTCTATCGCCCCTCCTTTCAACCCAAGCGCAATCCCGTTAGTTAGGTAGGGTGAATCTTCAATTTCGGTTATCGGTGCCCCGTCAACATCTGCGAAAATCAGATCTCGGGCATATTGACCATTTGGTAATCCAATGTCTACGTAATCAATCGCCGAAACTCCATCGCCATTGGTGAAAACGAATACGTAATCAATTGATGCTGTTCCATCAGCATTCCAATAAACATTGACGATTTGCTCATCGACCTGGAAAAAATATGTCTGAGCTGCAACAATGATAGGAATCGATAGGAGGCATATCGTGATAGCAAGTATTCGATAATACCGCTTCATCAATAATTTGCTCCGGTAATTGAGTTAGGGTTGGATTTATCGAGTTGCTTAACGACCACCACCTGCACACGCACAGGCACATCCGGCGCATGCACATGCACATGCACAGCCACCTCCGCCGCCGCTGCTCCAGCCACCGCTGCTTTTTGATACAGGCACCGGGTTTGTCTTGTTGGTAATGTTGCTGGTGAAGTCCGTCAGACTCCCGATTACGTTGCTCGACATCGTTTGAACACCCGTTACCATCGAAGCAGCGAATTCGCCTCCTGGTAGATTGGGCAAGGACACGCTTGGTCCGGTACCCCTGCTGGTTGGCATTGATGACGTTTTTGAAGGTGCTGAAGGTCTGAATGTGGGGTCGTAACGGTGCCACCAAATGGGTACGAACACCGGACCACTGCCAAAAGTCCGCCGGGTGCGGTCGTCGTATTCCCTATCCAACATTGTCCATTCCATGACATCGTCAAATTTCTCGCTTTTTACTTCTGGTGTATCAGCAGCTTCAACTTGCTGCCAGGCACGTTCCATGATCTTACGATAGTAGGCAACAGTTTCCTTCCGGCTGAATCCCTTCATCTTCTTGGCTACATTCTTGACAAGATCGGTCATCATGTCTTGCAGTGCGGCGCGCCGAGCTGACTTCTTCTTCAGTTTGAATGCCTCAAGGAACTGAACCTCGTGAGAATGGAGGTCAGTAGGTAGTGAGTCCACAATTTCGATTTCTAGTGGTTCACGGGTGAGGACCGTGGCGGCATCTTTCTTAATGACCGAGAAGAGAATCATCGTCAAGATCTTATCCATTGGCTGTTCCATCAGGATAGCGGCTTCGACTGCTGTGAGGCCGCGTTTGACGCCATGCCCTTCGATGGATACTTTTGGTGGTAGATACTGCAGTTTTCGTCTGCGCGAGCTGCGTATAGACAATGCAATAACCACAATGATAAGTAATCCAATGCCGCAGCAGCATGTCCATGAGACTAAGTCACTAAAAGAAATACCCAACATCTCCAAAAATGAAGTGCTGCCAATTGCAGATTCTGGCACATATTTCTTTGGAAATGAAGCACCAAACAAGTATTGGGTGTAGCCATTTGCACTCGCATTGCTCCAAGAATAGGTTACACGTCCCTGTTCATCGAGCGCGGTTGTGGGTTCTGTTGGAAATCCATCTGGTGCAGAGTGCCAGCGAGGTTCTTCGGGTTGGACCCCGGGTGGGAGGTGGTAAGTCACGGTTAATGCTGTATTACCTTGAACGAATTTTGAAGCAAACCAGGTTGGGGAAAATACAGCGCTTGCATACTCTTTGTCTTGGCTGTCTTCCCGTAAAACGTTGCGCACATCACCAACATGTACGCGGACAACTCCCTGGTCACCAGGCTGAATTGCGGATTGACCTAGACCAATCGCGACACCGACACCATCCCCCATGTATCCTGAACTGGATATATCAGATAGTGGTCTGCCATTCACATCAGCAGATATTGAACTATCAATAAAATCTGTTGTAGGTAAACCTAGGTCAACATAATCAATTGGGGATGCGAAGGGATCATTTGTAAAAACGAGGACGTAGTCCAGTGACATGGTTCCATCCTCATTCCAATAGACATCTACTATTTGCTCATCCAAGCTGAAGGAGTAAGTTTGGGCTAGAGCTGGGCTCGCCAGGCTGATGAAGAGTAGGATTATGACGGCTGCAAAAAAGGTGCGCTTATACATTTGGAATCTCCATCACTAGTTTTTCCATGCTGTTGATGACTAAAGTTACTGATCTAACGGGTCACGTCTACCATTTTGGTTCTTCGGTTAACTGATATGTGGTTTGGCAATATGGGCAGTTAACGACAGGTGCACCTGCAACCATCTGGATATTCTCCATGGACAACACACCCCCGCAGGATTGGCACTTTAGTGTGTCCAGGTTCACATCCCCAGGCAAGTCGATATTTAGGGTTACGTTCTGTTCGGTTGGAGCAGTCGATTTCATACGGGTAGCAAACCAAATAAGCCCAAATCCGATTCCCACACTTATCACGCCGATCACAATCCAGCTGATCGATCCGTCTGGACTGAAAGCCCCCCAAATGAACAGTACACCAAAGAAAATCAGTATTGCCGCAGCAATGTAGGCGATGATTCTTAAGACCGACATAGGCACCTCACATGTGAATTTTCTGCTATAAGTGTACCTTCATTGTCAGCTAGGCGCAAATGATTTTTCCCCTTAATGAGTAATATTCATATCTAGTAGGGAGAAAAATGATGAAGTAATGACCGCGCCTATTGGTGTAGTTTCGGGGCATTTAGAAAGAATTTTAATATGGCCTTACAGAGTAAGGAAGACAGATAGATTCCGATTGTAATGCATCCAATGGGAGATACCGATCAAACAGTTTCTTCGACGGCATATTTCTGTGCCTCATAATCACTAAAATTCCCCCAATACTCGAACAATTTTCCATCTTCAAGTTCAACAATCCTTTTTACCACCACATCCAGAAAGTAGCGATCATGGGATATTACTAGAATCGTGCCTTGGAATTCGTTTAGAACTTCTTCGAGGACTTCAGCCGAGGGGATGTCAAGATTATTTGTCGGTTCATCCAACAGCAGAAAATTTGGATTCGCTAGCATAATCAGTGCTAACTGTAGACGACTGCGTTCTCCTCCGGATAGATTATCGATTAATCCTCTCTGCTGCCAGTAGCTGAATCGAAAGCGATTCAAGTATGCGACCGCTCGACCTTCGGACAGCGGTGCAATTTTACGGACAAGATCAATTAATGACAAATTCAGCTCTAATGTCTCATGTTGTTGGGCGTAATAACCCATTTTCACACTCGGTCCAAGATTGATCTTTCCTTGTGTTGGTTGAAAATCACCGCGAATCGCTTTGAAGAGTATGGATTTCCCCGCACCATTCGGACCAACAATCCCGATTCGTTCACTGTGCTGAACTAGTAGATTTAATTCATGAATGATTGTCCGCTGTTTACTAAGATCGCTTAGGTCTTGGAATGCTATCTGTAAATCTTGGATCTCGAGCACTTTTGTACTGCCACGCCAACCTTTTAGTTCTAAATTCATCGTTTCTGTTTCTAGTACTGGGCGATCAATCGTTTCCATTCTTTCCAAACGTTTGAGAATGTTATTTCCTCGGCGGATGAATTTGTTATTGTCATATACGTGGCCCCAGGTGAGCAGCCGTTTGGCGGATGTCTCCAACCGATTGATCTCTTTTGCTTGAGCTTGATAGAGCTGCTGTTGTCGTAGCAAATGAACTTGTTTGTCGACCACATATTCTGAGTAGTTACCCGGGTATTCATTCAATTGACCGCCCTCAATTTCAACAATCTCATCCACGAGCAAATCAAGAATATATCGATCGTGGGAGATGAGAATAACGCCACCGGAGTAGTCCCTAATGAACTGTTCAAGGATCGCTTTCCCATCTAGGTCCAAGTGGTTATCTGGTTCATCAAGCAGTAATATATCTGGTTTTTGGAGAACCAAACTCGCAAGGGCAAGTAATTTCTTCTGCCCACCCGAGAGGACATTTACTGGCAAATCCATTTGGTGTTCTTTAAATCCAAACCGAAGTAAGATCGTCCGGACATTGTTCTCATAACCCGGGCCGCCTAAAATAATATACTCTTCCAGTAGATTTGATTGTCGATCAAGTATTTTTTGGAGTGCTTTGGGATTTGAATATATTTGCGGATCGCTCAGTTGAGATTCAATGGTCTGCAGAGATTGGTTAACCCTCAAAAGTTCGCTGGATGCCATCCCCATTGTCTCAAGAACTGTTCTCGTTGGATCGAGATCGATTTCTTGAGGCATATAGGCGATTTTGGTACCGGGATTTCGTGATACATGACCTTCATCAGGGAGAACTTCTCCTAAGATGATTCTCAGCAAGCTGGTTTTGCCACTCCCATTTTGTCCAATCAAACCGATGCAGCGATCATCGTGAACGCTGAAATTGAGGTCTTCAAAGATCGGTTCGGAGGTATAAGTGAACTTTATGGCGTTGAGTCTAATGACGATCATGTATTATTTGTTTATTCGGGGTTAGGCGTTGTGCGTTCTTAACAACTTGAGAGCTTTACATTCTCTAAAATGCATTAAGAAAAGATTGTAATAGATTTCAACACCACACGGTCTCCGAGTTTGTTTGCCAAAAAATAGCATTAGGCCTGGTAGCAGTTGAAGATAGTATCTATAGACTCCCTCTATGTTCTGGACGATGTCAGATCGATGCTGGTTGTCCTTCATGCAGCAGATGATCGTTTGCTTCCCCGGATTGATGATCCCAGATAGGTCCAAATAGCGACAGTTATTATGGCTGGAAACCAATCCATTTCCTGAGGTTATGGTTATGGATGAACAATCGTTATAGATAGTGGATTCCAGGGAATCATTGTGTAGAATGTCTCAAAATCAAGACAACAAATCGTATAAAGATAGTAATAAATGTCACTTGTCGCGCAGAGGCATCTTTGCTATATTGAGGGGCGTATCATCCACAGAATACTTTATTGTTATTTCGCTATTGAGTAATGCTGCTACACGTTGAACGTACTCCTCGCACTAGATTGAATTATATAATAAGCACAAGGGAAAGGAGATAGAAAGCATAGCACCTGGATGAGAATTTGCCTTGAACGATATGCTTGCAATAGAACTAGTTGGCACAGTTTATGGTTTAAATTGTGCTGGTTTCGGGTTAATATGAAAACTACTCAAACATTATTTTTCTCTTATTACCAATAAAGGAAGGAGTGTATGGAGACTTATACGCTTGAACTCCCTGCCATGTATGCCGACCATCATGTTTCCGAAGTCAGAAGGATCCTATTTGAAATTCCTGGAGTACACGATGTTTACGCATCAAGCGGTTTTCGCACCGTAGAAATTTCATTGGATCCAAAGAAGGTCAATACTGACCAGATAAACAAAGTATTAGATGCTGCCGGCTATTTGGGTGATCTGCCTATGCCGCTCGAATTAGGTGAGGCAGCTTACCAATCGGATAATGTTGGCGCGTATTTCAGGCACACCGAGGTATATGAACACACCCAACAGCCGGTCAGTTTTGCCCAAAACGTTAACTACAGCGGACGTCCACTCTGGCCTTGTCCGGGTGTTGGTCCCATCCCGCGAGTTGAATTGGAGGAGGAGTAAATTATGGCTAAAGCCAAAAGAACATATGAAGAGAGAACGGCTGACCCAGCTGCCCAGGAGATGCTCATTCGGGCTGATGAATTAGGCCTGGGAACTGCGTTCAGCCGAGCGGATGATATGGTGCCATGTAATATCGGTAGTGCAGGAATGTGCTGCAAGCTGTGTGGGATGGGCCCATGCCGACTGACCAAGGATGGTCAAACAGGTGTCTGCGGTGCAACAATTGATACGATCCAAGCGCGCAACCTGATCCGAGCGATCGCAGCGGGAGCTGCGGCGCATTCCGATCACGGACGTGATATGGCTTTCACGTTGAAGGCTGTTGCTAATGGCGAAGCAGAAGGATATGTGATCCGCGATGTAGCGAAATTGCGTAATGTTGCTTCTTACTATGATATTCCAATCGAAGGGCGTTCGCCGAATGAAATCGCTGATGAGCTGGCTGATTTGTATATCGCTCAATTTGGACAGCAGAAGGGCAGGGTGGTTCCTGCATCACGAGCTCCTAAGAAGCGTCAGAAGATTTGGGAAGAGCAAAATGTAATTCCCCGTGGCATCGATCGCGAAGTCGTCGAAGCTTTACACAGGACTCATATTGGTGATGATCAAGAGCCAGAACATATCCTCAATCACGCAATCCGAGTAGGTTTGGCGGATGGTTGGGGCGGCAGCTTGATCGCGACGGATGTGTCTGATATTTTGTTCGGTACACCAGCTCCAATTCTCGGTCAAGCGAATCTGGGCGTGCTGAAAGATGACATGGTAAATGTTGTTGTCCATGGCCATGAGCCTACGCTCAGCCAGATGGTAGTTGCTGCCTCACAAGACCCAGAGATCATAGAATACGCTAAGCAAGCGGGTGCCAAGGGTGTAAATCTATCTGGGATTTGCTGCACAGCAAATGAAATTCTCATGCGTCAGGGCATCCCGGCTGCTGGCAATTTCCTGCATCAGGAACTAGCGATACTAACCGGTTCTGTCGAAGCTATGGTGGTTGACGTCCAATGTATAATGCAGGCCTTGGTCGATCTAGCTGATAATTTCCATACCAAGGTCATCACAACCTCACCTAAGGTTCGTATCAAAGGTGCCGTGCATATCGAATTTAATGAGCACAAAGCTTTGACAATCGCTAAGGATATCTTGCGTACTGCGATTGATAACTATAAAAATCGTGGTGCCATCCATATTCCTGATGTGCGCGAGGATCTCATCCCTGGTTTTTCCCATGAGTACATTAATTATATGTTGGGCGGCTCTTACCGGGCCTCCTTCAGACCACTGAACGATGCGATCATGTCTGGGCGCATTCGAGGTGTGGCTGCAATCGTTGGTTGCAATAACCCTCGCAGTAAGCAGGATTACCTGCACACTTATGTAACCCAGGAATTGCTTAAACAGGATGTCCTGATTGTTGAGACCGGTTGTGGTGCCATTGCAGCTGCCAAGCTCGGTTTGCTTCTTGGAGAAGCTGGACTAGACAAAGTTGGTGCAGGTCTTCGCGAGGTTTGCGAAACCGTTGGTATACCACCAGTCCTCCATATGGGGTCTTGTGTCGACAACACCCGCATTCTGACTGTCTTGACGCAGATGGTTGAAGAAGGTGGTTTGGGAGATGATATCGACAGTATCCCTGCGGTTGGTCTTGCTCCCGAATGGATGAGTGAGAAAGCACTTGCGATAGCAACGTATTGTGTAGCTTCAGGTGCATATGTGATTTTTGGCGGTGCCTCACCTGTCAGCGGAATGCCTGATCGCGTGGCTGATAGTGATATTGTACTCAACTATATCAGCAAAGGGTGGGAAGAACTCTATGGCGGTAAGCTGGAATTTATCCCTGACCCGGATGAAATGATTCGCCTGACGCTAGCACACATCGATGCGAAGCGTGAGGCTTTAGGGTTACCAGTCTACGATGCAGAGCGTTTTGGACGAAGTGGTGATGACCGTATGCTAGAGCTTGAGAAGTTGCCGTTATCTGAACGGCGCTCAGCTTTGTACGGCGTTGCTGCGGACTAGGAGAAGGGTAGATGTCACGATATATTGCTACAAGAGCCATCCGCGGTGCGAATGCATTAGTTACCGAAGCGGAACTCATGCTAGAAAGAATTATTGCTGAGAAAGGACCAGATACTCCGGTTGCCTTTCCAAACACGGCATATTATTTGCCGCTGATCTATGGAATGACTGGCATTGAAGTCACGAAAGTCGGTCAGCTGACTGAGGTGATTGAACACGCCAGACAGCTGTTGCATCCTATTCCATCAGACTCACACTGGACTCCTTATTTGGGTGAGACCCTAGATGGGGGAATGGCTACATTACTCGCTGCGGAAGTGATCGAAGCTGTTCGCTTTGTCTATGGTTTACAGCCGGAACCATATCCTGGCATTGAACTGGCAGGTGGAACCGCTTACTCGGATAATGGCAATGGGTTGGTCGGACACTTGAATGGTCCAATCGATGATATCCAGTTGAGGTCCTGGGGAATCCAATTGGTAGATGGACGCATGCCGGGATTCGCAGCAATCGTCGGGGCTGCAAAATCGAATGAAGTTGCTGTCAAGTTGATCCGTGAACTTCAACAGCGCAATATCCTAACCTTCTTATCAGGGAATGTAAATGGACGCAGCATCATTGACCAGCTTGTGGAAGAAGGTGTCGAGCTCGGATATGATACTTACACGGTTCCCTTTGGGACCGATACACTTAGTGCTATCTACGCACTGGGATTTGCTACCCGCTCAGCGCTGACTTTCGGTGGGATCAAAGCGGCACAAGCCCGCGATATATTGCTCTATAACCGTTCACGCGTCTTCGCATTTGTGTTAGCACTCGGTGAAGTTGATGATTTGAAATATGCTGCTGCCGCCGGAGCGATAAATTTTGGTTTTCCGGTTATCGCCGATACCATAATCCCGGAGATACTTCCAACTGGTGTAACAACGTATGAACATGTTGTATCGATGCCTTTTGAGGAAATTGAAGGGAAAGATGATCTCGAAAGGACTGAGATCCTGGTTCAAAAATGTATTGAGGTGCGCGGTGTAAAGATCCGTATTGCAGACGTTCCGGTCCCCGTACCTTATGGTTCTGCCTTTGAGGGCGAGGTGGTCCGCAAAGCTGATATGCGGGTAGAGTTTGGCGGCAAGAATTCTCGCTGCTTCGAGTATCTGCACATGGCGCCTTTGGATGAAATTGTTGATGGCAAAGTTGAAATCGTCGGACCTGGTTTCGATGATGTTCCCGCCCAAGGGTCAATTGATATGGGTATTGTCGTCCAGGTCGCTAGCCGCCAAATGCAGGAAGATTTCGAACCTGTGCTGGAACGCCAGATCCACTACTTTATTAATGGTGCTTCTGGGATCCAACATATTGGTCAGCGTGATATTGCCTGGATCCGTGTATCAAATGCCGCCGCGGAGAAGGGTTTCAATTTGGAGCATTTTGGAAAGATTCTGCATGCCCGTTTCCATGCAGATTTTGGTGCGATTGTAGATAAGGTCCAAGTAACGATTTATACCGATCCGGAAGAGTTGAAAGCTTGGTTGGCTAAGGCACGCGAGGCATATGACACTCGCAATAGGCGATTGGCAGATATGACCGATGAACGCGTGGACGAATTCTATTCATGCACGCTGTGTCAATCCTTTGCTCCAAATCATGTCTGTGTGGTCAGCCCTGAAAGGCTTGGATTATGCGGTGCGTATAACTGGTTGGACTGTAAAGCTTCTTTCAGTATCAACCCAACTGGCCCCAACCAGCCAATCAAATTGGGAAAATTAATAGACCTCGAAAAAGGCTATTGGGAAGGCACCCTTAATTACGCCAGAGTTGGTTCGCATGGTGTAATCGAGGATGTTTCGATGTACTCCATCATGGAAAATCCGATGACTGCGTGCGGCTGTTTTGAATGCATCGTGATGTATATCCCAGAGGTTGAAGGTGTAATGATCGTAAGCCGCGAAGACACCGGAATGACCCCTGCAGGCATGACGTTTAGTACTTTGGCTGGTATGGCTGGTGGTGGGGTACAGACACCGGGGGTCATGGGTGTCGGAAAATACTACCTGATTAGCCCGAAATTCATATCGGCTGATGGTGGTTTCAAACGGGTGGTGTGGATGAGCCCGGTCCTTAAGCAGTCGATGGCAGCAGAATTTCAAGCTGTTGCTGAACGGGAAGGTATTCCGGATCTGATCGACCTCATTGCAGATGGGAAAAATGTTACCTCGGTAGAAGAACTTGAGCAGTGGATTAAGGAAAAAAATCACCCTGTTCTTGAGATGGGGAGCATGCAGCCTGCTGCGAAGTCAGAAGATGAATCTATCGCGATAGCTAAGGAAGCAGATGTCATCTCGAAAGCAGAAGCTGTTGTCGATGCTGCGGTAGCTAAGGCGGAAACGAAAGTGGAAGTGACACCTCCGGAGCCTGAAGCTCCCCAAGAAACACTGAAAACCAGAACCACCGCTCCTCCCGCAGTTCCCACAACCTCTCCAGCTAGCCAAGCTGTGCCCGCTGATGTTGGTGACCGTGCAGATCGGGCAGTGAATATGCTGCGGCGCGCATTAATTGCGGCATTAGCTGAATTAGGTGGGGTAGAGGGGCTTGATCTGCAGTTACCTGCTGTAGATGTGCCAGTGCCAACACCTCCACCTGCGGCAGCTGCAGAAGAGCTGGTGGAGGAAGTGGTGGTTTTGCCTCCAGATCAGCCATGGTTGGCAGCCGGGACCAAGACAGAAATCCCAGTTGAAAAATGGTCTGGTTCAGTACGGGAAATCACGATTGGTGCTACAGCGGCTGATGGAGGTACACGAACGAAAGTAGTGACCATCGGTGGGGAGACGGCTATGCCTTTTATGCATTTTGATGGCAATATGCCCCATGAACCAGTTATAGCGGTTGAGATAAAGGACCGCAAGCCTGAAGATTGGTCGCCACTGCTGTTAGAGACTTGGCAAGATGTTATCAATGATCCTGTCGAGTGGGCAAAAGCAGCAGAAAAATCAGGTGCGGATCTCATCTTGCTTACCCTCTCGTTAACGGATGCAGAAGGAAAACCGACCGAACCTGATTCGGCAGTATCCACGGTGAGGAATATTCTCGCAGCGACTGGTCTGCCTTTGGCAGTTTTTGGTCCGGGTCAGGCAGATGTGGATAATTCGCTTTTAGTCCCAATTGCTGATACATTCAAGGGCGAGCGGCTGCTGCTTGGAATTTGCGAAGATAAGAATTACCGTACGATTGCAGCATCTGCCATGGCAAATGGACATTTGGTAAATGCTCGCACAGCGATGGACGTAAATCTGGCAAAACAGCTCAATATCCTAATCAGTGATATGGGATTACCAATGGACCGGGTAGTTATGGATCCAACGACTGGTGCGCTAGGTTATGGCTTCGAGTATGGTTATTCGGTTATGGAACGCCTTCGACTGGCAGCTTTACAGGGTGATAGCATGACACAACAACCGATGTTGGTCACACCAGGTGAAGAATGCTGGAAAGCAAAAGAATCAAAAGTGGGTACAGGTGTACCTGCAGAGTGGGGGAGCTGGTTGGAGCGGGCGATAAATTGGGAAACGCTGACTGCCATTATGCTCATAGAGTCAGGTGCAGATATGGTCGTCTTACGTCACCCGGAAAGCCTGCGCCGCACACGTGCTGCAATCAAAGATTTGATGGAGGCTTTCAACTAAGCAGGAGAGATGCGAGGGGATGGGCGTTTTCCATCCCTTCCCAGGAGAAATATCCAAATGGCACTTTCAGGAATTCAGATATACAAATTACTTCCACAGACGAATTGTAAGGACTGTGGTTTCCCCACCTGCTTGGCATTCGCGATGAAGTTAGCTAATAAGCAGGTCGAGTTAGCTCTATGCCCACACATTAGTGAAGAAGCGCAAGGTCAGCTTTCAGAGGCATCTGCGCCTCCAGTCCGTCCAATTACATTGAAATCGAATGGCTATGAGGTCAAAGCTGGGAATGAAGTTGTGCTTTTTCGGCATGAGAAGACTTTTTACAATCAACCCGGGCTGTTTCTCAGGGTGCGGGATACCGAATCGAATGAAGAGATAATAGCTAAGGTTGCTGCTGCGGATCAGTACTCGGTGGATTATGTTGGCATTGAACTCGCGATGGGTGGGTTTGCAATCCAGGCGAATGGTGGCGATTTTGCCAAATCGGTATCTGCTGTCGTAGCAACTAGCCACAAACCCTTGATATTAATTGGGGATGCCGGGGAGTTGCAATTGGGGTTGGAGGCTGCCGGAGACCAGGAGATGGTGCTGATCTGCCATGCTGATGCAGAGAATTGGCAGGAGATGGCAGCTTTAGCGAAAAGCCATCACGCTGCACTTGCAGTTAGTGCGGCTACATTGGACGAGATGGTGGAATTGACGGAGAAGGTCAGAGGGGCTGGGGTTGATGATATTGTGATCTCTCCCCTGCAGCGCAGTTTACATGGGACGTTAGAAGCCAATACCATCGTTCGTCGAATGGCGCTGAAAAAGAACTTCCGACCACTGGGTTTCCCAATTATGAGCTTTCCTGGTGATACAGGCGACCCAGCTCGTGAAGCATACACTGCCGCACAAGCTATCGGGAAGTATAGTAGCTTCATCGTGTTGGATCATTTTGCTCCGGAAACCGTATACCCCTTGTTAGTGCTGCGACAAAACCTTTATACGGATCCTCAGAAACCTATTCAAGTCCAGCCAGGGTTGTATGAGATCAATGACCCGACACCCGAAGACCCAATATTGGTAACCACGAATTTCAGCATAACCTACTTCAGTGTAGCAAATGAAATTGAAGGATCGGGGTTGCCTGCCTGGCTGATGGTCACGGATGCCGAAGGTATGAGCGTGTTAACAGCATGGGCAGCCGGTAAGTTTGACTCCGAACGGATTGCAAAATCGGTTAAGACCTTCGATGTAGCATCAAAAATCACCCAGAAACGAATCATATTACCGGGTCATGTTGCAGTCCTGTCAGGTGAGCTCGAGGAAGAACTTCCTGATTGGGAGATCAAAGTTGGACCGCGTGAAGCTGTGGATATTCCAAAGTATATGAAAGAAGTTTTATAAGGATAAACGGCGAAACTGTAAAACCCAGTTTCTGTGATCGTTGTTGCAATTGAATGGCAAACCACTTAGTCAAATTTGATACCTCGGCGGCACCTGTTAGTGTCCCGACAGGTACATTAGTTAGTGAAGCCGCGGCTCAAGCTGGCGTGGAGATTAACCAGCCATGCGGAGGGCAGGGACGCTGTGGCCGGTGTGCGGTCCAGATAAATGCTGGAGACGTACGTCGGCGCAGCGTGCTCCGTTTATCTCAATCGGATATAGAGTCCGGTTATGCGCTTGCTTGCCAATCGGTTATTGAGGGGGATGTTGGGATAGTCGTTCCACCGCAGGAAAAGATTGAAAGACGGCTAACAACTGACCGTATAGTTGCTGAAGTTCGTGCTCCACAGGGTTATGATCCGACCTTGGTACAAACCATTTCTCGAATAACGCTTTCAATTACCCTCCCCGATGTCGATGATCAACGTGACGATTGGAGCCGGATTCAGACTGCTTTGCGGAAGCAAGCCGGCATAAGCGATATTACTGTCTCTCTCAATACTTTGCGGACGATTGGGAAAGCACTGCGGACCGGTGAATGGCAGGTCACAGCTATAGTAGATAACATGACCTGGGATTGTCCTGGATGCCCAAAACGCCTAATCGATCTTATTCCGGGTCACGTTCCAGCTGATGTGCCTCTTTGGGGGGTGGCAATCGATATTGGCACAACAACCGTATCTTTGTGGTTGGTAGATTTGTTGACTGGAGAAGTAAGAGCACAGGTAGCAGAATATAACGGTCAGATTGCTAGGGGTGAGGATGTAATCTCAAGAATCATTTTTGCTGCCAAAAATGGTGGTAGCTTACAAATTCAACAGATGGTCCTCAAGACGATTGAAGAATTAATTGATCGGGCATGTAAACGGATATCGATAGAGCCTGCAGATATATCGAAGGCAACGATATCCGGCAATAGTACAATGATCCACTTGCTTTTGGACATCCCAGCTGAGAGTATCCGTTTAACCCCATTCGTAACTGCGGTAAACCATATCCCATCACTTACTGCGGCAGAAGTAGGGATAGGTATACACCCAAATGGGACAGTGGATTGTTTGCCAGGAGTAGCGAGTTACGTTGGTGCTGACATTACCGCAGGAGTTTTGTCTTCTGGTATGGACGATACCGAAGCTCTGACCCTCTTTATGGATGTTGGTACTAATGGCGAGACTGTGTTTGGATCGCAGGAATGGCTGGTTACTTGCGCATGTTCTGCGGGTCCGGCTTTTGAAGGTGCCGGTGTTGTGCATGGTATGCGGGCAACGAAAGGTGCCATTGAGGAAGTTTGGATTAATGGACGTACGTTTCAACCTACATTCCGTGTGATTGGGGGTGGGAAGCCACGCGGTTTATGTGGCAGCGGTTTGATTTCTTTGTTGGCTGAAATGTTCATTACAGGTGTGATAGATAAAGCTGGAAACTTGAATCTCTCTTCTGGGAGCGATCGTATTCGCTCTGGGGCACATGGTAGTGAGTACGTCATCGCTTGGGGAGCAGAAACACACGCTGGGGATGATATTGTTATCACGCATGTTGATATTGACAATCTTTTAAGAGCAAAAGCCGCGATTTACGCTGGGTTCAGCGTCCTTGCAGAAAGTGTTGGAGTCCCTTTGGGCTCTGTTGAGCAAGTCCTGATTGGTGGATCATTCGGCAAGTATATCAATGTGGAAAAAGCCATTCAGATTGGGCTTCTCCCAGATATGCCTTGGGATAGGTTTAAGTTTTTAGGGAACACCTCAGTATTGGGTGCATATTATGGGCTGCTCGATAAGAACTTGCGCATGAGAATTAGCGAGATTGCTCAAAAGATGACCTATATTGAGTTATCTGCTGACAATACATTCTATGATGCCTTTATGTCTGCGATGTTTTTACCACATACTGATTTAAGTAAATTCCCAACCGTTGCAGGAGCACTGCCTGCTATTAGCCCAGACAAGTGAAAGGAGGGGTAAAACCCATGTATATCATCGGCGAGAATATCCATATTATTTCGGAGAAAGTCAAAGCTGCCCTTAGAGAAAAGGATGCCAAATTCTTTCAAGAGCTAGCAGTTAAACAGGTCGAAGGCGGCGCGCAGGCTTTGGATATCAATTTAGGTCCACGGAAAAAGGATTGGGAAGAAGTATTTCCATGGATGGTCGAAACAGTTGAAGCGGTGGTTGATGTGCCACTAAGTTTTGACAGCACGAATATCCTTGGCATTGAGGCCGGGCTAAAAAAGGTAACTAAAGCACAGCCAATCATTAATTCAACCTCAGCTGAGCCTGAACGATTAGAGCAGGTTCCACTTTTGGCAAAAAAATACAACACGCGGTTGATTGCTCTCACGATGGGCAAGAGCGGCATCCCAGTTGCCGCTGATGAGAGAGTGAGTATTGCATTGGAAGCATTGATTCCACGCATGCTGGAAATTGACTATTCGATGGAAAATCTCATCATTGATCCATTAGTTTTGACTGTTTCGGGTTGCCAGGAGTATTGTCCAGAGCTATTGGAAGCGGTGCGAACTCTGCAGTATGCATGGGATCCTCCACCAGCGATCTCGGTAGGTTTATCAAATGTCTCGAATGCTGTTCCACACACGATGCGACCGCTGATCAATCAAGTCTATTGTGCAATGCTAATGGGTGTCGGCCTGCAGATGATGATCGCTGATCCACTGGATCAGCAGCTCAAAGAAACTATCCGTATCTTAGAAGAACGGGATGGCTCAAATCCTGTCGGAAGTCTGTATTTGAAGATTGCAGACCGGATTGAAGCTATGGAAGAACCGACCATTGAGGATGTGGATATGAATGATCCTGAGCAAGTAGCAATTTGGAAAACCGTACAAATACTTCTGAATAAAGTTATCTATGCAGACGGTTATTTGGAGCAATAAGAGTATAATAGGTTGAGTATTAAATAACCAAGCGATTCATATTGACGAATTTACTTCGTCTATTTACAGGTTGAAGGAGGCATTTTATGCCAGTATTTACACCCGGACGTCGTTGGCAGCCTGCTTTTAGTCCGTTCAAAAGAGAACCTTTTAACCGTCGTTTCTTAGCTGGTCTAGAGCGAGTGGTAAAAGGTCCGCTGTTTGGTTGCCGAATGTGTGGTAATTGTCTTCTGCAAGAGACCGCTTTTATTTGTCCCATGGAATGCCCCAAAGGTATTCGCAATGGCCCGTGCGGAGGCTCTACACCTGAAAAATGCTATGTTGACGAAACACGACCATGCATTTGGTACAAGATATATGACCGCGCCTTCTCGATGGGGCGGGAAGAAATGCTCCTAGAAGTGCTTCCGCCACTAGACTGGAATAAAACCGGCACCGAGACTTGGGGTGATGTGGCCCGACAAGTAAAAAATGTCGGCACAGGAAAGGTATTTAAAGGGTTGCTTACAAGGAATCCTGCTACGAGAACTGCGACCTGGGATTCTGTATTTCGACCGGTCAGACAGCCTATTTGGTGGCAGGGGGATGCGAAGTACCATCCACCAGCCTATGAAGAGCCAGTATCTGAACTTGAAAGGCGGCTTAAAGCTGGGGAATTCGTCGTTACTGGTGAAGTTGCCCCTCCGATGACGATTGCGACGAAGAAGCTATGTTCGAATGTAGAGTTAATTGAACCTTATGTTGCAGCGATTAATTTTACCGATAGCCCATCGGCAACGCCGCGTATGTCAAGCTGGGCTTGCAGCGCATTGGCTATCGAGCGTGGAGCCGAACCAGTGATGCAGATTGCTGCCCGTGATCGGACAAGGACTGGGCTGCAAGCTGAAGTCCTGGGTGCGAATGCATTAGGTATCCGCAATATTCTATGTTTATCTGGCGACTCAATGAGGATGGCACCTGAACCACGCGGACGCATGGATATCGTAGATATCGATTCGGTCCAAATGTTGTGGATTCTGCGCCGGATGCGGGATGATGGGAAATACCTGGATGGCCGCAACATAAAATATCCACCAAAGTTCTTTCTGGGTGCAGCAGCGTCACCATATGCGTCAGACCCCCGTTTCCAGGCATTACGTGAGCACAAGAAAGTGAACGCCGGCGCCCAATTTTTCCAAACGAACCTGGTATTTGATCCGGATGGGTTAGAGATCTGGTTAAACGAAATCGCTAAGCGGGAAATTCTCGACAAAGTGTATATCTTGGTAGGGATTACACCTCTAAAAAGCTTGCGCATGGCGCAGTATATGCACTCAGAAGTACCTGGCGTTACGATCCCGAAGACCCTATTACAGAGGATGGAAAACTCCGGTGACAATGCTGAAGAAGAGGGTGTTCAGATTGCTCTTGAGTTAATCGAGGCAGTCAAAGATCTTCAAGGGATAAACGGGATCCATTTGATGGCTGTTGGTTGGGAGTCAATTGTCCCACGTATTGTAACCGAATCTGGGTTGGCACCAGCAGTTGTTGGTGATGAGGCACTTCAAACAGGAGAGAATAAAATCGCAGTCTAAAGAGTAAAGTAACAGTAAGGTTGCTGATCTGATAACTGCCCTCGAATGTTGAGAACTCGGGGGCAGTTATTGTGATTTATAGCTTGTTAGCAACACCGCATTCATTCTTCAACATCCATTTTTTGTATAGAGTAAAATAAATAGCCTTGATGATGAGAATGAAGACAAAAAATTTTTGTTTATTACTGTTGTTGCCCATCTCTTTAATTTCATTTGGTTGTGGTCGAGAACCCAATCCAGAGCGAGCGAAATCTCAGATAGTTGTATTCGCAGCAGCATCTCTGACCGAAGCGATGGAAGACATGTCATCAAGATTTGAAGCAGACCATCCTGGTGTGCATGTTGTTCTGAATTTGGCTGGTTCTCAGCAATTAGCACAGCAGCTCGTCCATGGAGCGCAGGCAGATGTATTTGCTAGCGCAAACCACCAACAAATGGCAGTGGTCCGAGCTGATGGACGGATCAATTCAGAAGATCAGACGATCTTTGCTCAGAACAGATTGGTTGTGATTTATTCACTTGACAGCAAATATTCAATCACTGAACTTGCTGATTTGGCGCAGCCTAATCTCAAAATCATCTTCGCAGCCCAGGATGTCCCTGTCGGGCGCTACAGCTTAGAATTTTTAGATAGAGCAGCACATGATGCTGCTTTGGGACCATCATACCGCCAAGCGGTTATAGACAATATTGTTTCTTATGAGGATAATGTAAAATTCGTCCAGACCAAGGTAAGTCTCGGAGAGGCAGATGCAGGGGTTGTATACGTCACTGATATCCATGGTGAAAATGAAAATGATGTTGGTATGATAGCAATACCTGATCATCTAAATCCAATCGCCCAATACCCGATAGCAGTCTTGAATGATACCCGTCAGGTGCGGATGGCCAGCTCTTTCATAGAATATATCACTTCCCAGAAAGGGAGAGATATTCTTTCACTATATGGGTTTACCTTCCCAATTAATGCAGAATAAGCTTTATCACATCCATTAGTTAGGTTATACGTGTCCGAAGTCGTTTTCTCAGAGTCAAAATACGAAACAGAACGCAAGCCAATAAAAAAACTTGGCTGTGCTTGGTGGATATTGAGCGTT
>JBFENN010000010.1:0-35983 GCA_041551115.1 Anaerolineales bacterium | reverse complement strand
TTGAAAAATCAATACTACCAAAAGTATTTGGCTAACGTTGGTAACAAACAAATTACTACTCGATGAAATTGATGTGCCTCATTTACTCGGGCTGCGCAGGAAAATGATTGCAACGCGGTTGAAAATCTCCCGGAGTAAAGCTGGTTTATCTGTCGAATCTCTAGCAGAGGCTACAGGGCTCCCTCTTGAACAACTTGAAGAATTTGAGAGTGGGCGGCAAGATGTTGAAACCCCTCTCGTCGAACTGTTATGTAAGAGCTTTGGACAGCCACTTGAGCAATTTATCGATCAGCAAGGACCGATTGGGACGTGGTCTGCTACCAAAGTTGCTATAGACCAATTCATTGCTTTACCGCGCGATCTGCAGAAATTTGTCACACTACCGGTAAATCGTCCATACGTTGAGCTAGCGCAGAGATTAAGCGAGATACCAGCTGATAAATTGCGAAGTATCGCAGAAGGATTATTAGAGATCACGTTATAGATATGGAAGATACACTGACTCCAAACGATTTGCTTGCTGAAGCTAACAACGCTTATAGGAAGGGGGATTATATCTCGGCAGCTAGGCTCTTTGAAGCATCCGCGCAGGCTTTTTCTGAAGAAGGGAATGAACTACAAGCGGCAGAAACAATCAATAACGCCTGTGTCGCGTACCTTCAGATTGACGAGAATGAAAAAGCACTATCCATAGTGGAAAATACCATCGAGATATTAGAGGCTTCTACGGATCCGATTAAGCCAGCCATGGCGTGGGGAAATCTCGGCTCGGCGTTAGAAGCCAACGATCAAATCAACGAAGCTGAAGAAGCATATATGAAATCAGCCGAGTTGCTCCGGCAAGCAGGAGAAGATCAATTACGGGCGAATGTCTTACAGTCCTTGTCAGCCTTACAACTAAACAAAGGGCGACAGTTGGAGGCGCTGGCGACGATGAAAGCGGGTGTCGATGGCATAAAGCGTCCAAATATCAAACAACGCACACTGAAGCAGCTATTGGAAATGCCCTTCAAATTTCTCAATAAATCCTAGGAGTTTATCGTTAGTCTGGTCAATCTGCTCATGGGGGTTATCACATCCAAAATGAATAACTACTTTACACCCAATTAAGACTGTGGCAATTATCGTTAATCTGGTAATATTTTATTGTATCGAACTATACTCTAGTTAGCACTGCCAAACTACGGTATATACAAGTTAATCAACTGAAAATCAAGATTCAGTAACATTTTTTGCAGGGTTTTTATGGTAAACGATATAAAAGAAACCATATCTCGAGAGGCTCGTGAAGGTGATACACAAAACTTAGCCAACCTGATACACTTTGGTTCGCATATCCACCGACATTTGGATTGGCGTACGCCATTGGAATGGATTGGGTACAACCCTTATTTGATTCTGGAGGAGGGGGGAGATTTGATTGCTGCTTTAGCTTGCCCGCCAGATCCGCCAAATGTAGCGTGGATTAGGTTGTTTGCGGGATATGACGCACATCATGTCGAACCTGCCTGGGAGATTTTGTGGGCTGCTGCTCTTGGTTATCTCAATCAATATTCTGGATTGTCGAAGATTGCCGCCATCCCTTTGCACAATTGGTTTTGTGAACTGCTTGAGAGGAGCCATTTCACATCTCCCCACAAAGTTGTTGTCCTGGCCTGGAATCCTGGTAACGAGCCAAGAAACGATCGAGATTCGAATTCCATCTCAATCCGACCGATGTTACTGGACGATCTTGATAGGATTGAGCAGATAGATGCGAATGCGTTTGGGGGTGTTTGGCAGAATTCCCAATCCTGTTTGGAAATCGCGTTCCGCCAATCTGCGATCGCGACAGTTACTGAAATTAATGACAGCATTGTAGGATATCAGATCAGCACTGCAACTCAGGCTGGTGGACATCTGGCACGTTTAGCGATTGATCCTGATTATCAAGGTCGAGGCTTAGGTTATGGAATCGTTTGCGATGCACTTGCCCAGTTTCAACGTCGTGGTGCACATTCCGTCACTGTAAATACTCAGCATGATAATCTGGTTTCCTTATCTCTATACCAAAAAGCCGGATTCGAAAGGACAGGCGAAGAATACCCTCTTTTTGAATACGAGTTTCAATGATGCCAGCATGGAAGTGTAGATAGAATCAGCTGGGCCGGTATAAGCATTTTTATTAGTAGAGGAACAGTACATCCCAGAAATATATTTATTCAAACTCTTCGATGCATTGGAATGATTATAGAAACATCTGAACGTCGGGGGGGAAATCAACGATTTACAAGCAGGCTGATCCACTGTCTGGGGATACGAATTGGCTGGATTTTCACTTGGAAGCATCGAAAAACGAGAGCATTCATATACGTATTATTGATGAAAATTTGATAAATATTTATCTTGAAACCATGGACAATTTTAGTTTAACGTGGGACAATTTCGCCCTAACTTGTCCAAATGAGGATATCTATGACCAAGAAGAGTGGCACAAAGAGCAAAAGGCAGTTACTTCGCGAACAGAGGGCAAAGAAACAACAGCGCCAGCGTCTCCTAATGATCTTGGCGGTTGTCGGCGTGGCGTTGATCATTGCTGCCGTGTTGATCGGACCATCATTGAGAAGTTCTCTCGCTCCGGTTGGGGAGATCGTAGAAATTGATCAGCATGAAAGACCATATGTCGAAGGTCGAGCAATGGGGCTAGTTGACGCGCCAGTTTTAGTAGAGGTTTGGGAAGACTTCCAATGCCCAGCTTGTAAGAACTTCTCTGAAGAAGTTGAACCTTTAGTAGCCGAAACCTATGTGGCGAATGGCGAAGTACGTTATATTTTCCGCCATTTCCCATTTATTGATGGGCAATCTGCGACCAAAGAATCACAAAACTCTGCGAAAGCAAGTATGTGTGCCGCTGAACAGGAACGCTTTTGGGATTACCATGACATGCTATTTGCTAACTGGAATGGTGAAAATCGTGGATCATTCAATGATAAGCGCTTGATTGCCTTCGCGGAGACACTTGGTCTGGATATGGCATCATTCAATAAATGCTATGATGACAATCCGTATAAGACTGAAATCGATGCAGACAAGAATAATGGTATTCAACTCGGTGTAACCGGGACACCAAGTGTTTTTGTGAATGGACAAGTATTGACACCCGGTTTTGTCCCCAGTTTTCAGCAACTATCAGCAGCAATCGATGCAGAATTGGCTGCGCTTCAATAGCTCGAGCAATCAATAAACTAGACAAGAGCGCCAAATCGGCGCTCTTTTTCTTTCATCAGGTATGCAGTAAGCAGTTTTCTGAATTGTGTGATTTATTTCTTTGCCATGGTTTGGGAAATTTTACCTATTTTTTGGTTCTCGATAAGTTCGAGCACAAAGCAAAGCGAAGACAAGCGGTTCAAATAACGCAGGATTTCTAGATTCTCTAGCAGTTCTTGGTGGATTAAGCCTGCGATGTGACGTTCAGCGCGCCGAACTACTGTACGGGATAAAGCCAATAAGCCACCAGTAAATGTGTCACCAGGAATTATAAAACCATCCGGATACTCAACCTTTGTTGAAAAGTCGTCTATCAATGCTTCAAGCCAATAAATATTATCAGCACCAATTTCCCGGAAGCGGTTTGCGTCTTCTGGAGAAGCGGATACTTCTGCCATCATATGATATAAATCTCGCTGGACTCTCAAGATGATCTGGTTTATATCGTCAAGCTTTGTTGAAGCTCTAACCAATCCGAGGATGGCACTTGCCTCGTCAAGACTCCCTAGGGCGTTGGGCTGAGGATGGTTTTTCGGAACTCGTTCATCTCCAATGAGTCCAGTATAGCCATCATCACCCATTTTAGTGTAAAACTGTCTCATAAGAATTATTATACCTCTCGTTTTTTTGGTTTAACTACACCAGCATTACCAAGTTGTTTCCATATTTGACGCGGATCAAATTGCTATCTCTAGCATGGAACTGCCTATAGAATCGAATAAACTTCCTGGTCTATCCGTTATATTGAATTTTAACGGGATCGGATAAGTTTGTACTATAATCCAGTGGATAACCAATTATTTGGATATCTTTTACATTTGGATTTGAACGATCAACTTAGGAGGTAAGTTATGCAATTGCGCTGTACAAACTGCCACAAACCATTTGCTCTAGGGAATGAAGCCGTCCGTTATGCTCTGGACACGATGGAGGCTGAAAAATTGAATCACTATAATGCACAATGCCCACACTGCCGACGAGTAAACCGTGTATCAGATCAGGAATTGAGACGAGCGGCACCTGATTGGGTACCAAGTCAGAATGAGCAAAATGATGCGGGAGAATAATCCTGGAAAACACACAGTGCTTGAGCACATAGTATAGTTGTTTATAGATTGCTTTTCCCTAAAATGTACAAGTAAATGATCGTTTGTAAATGGTCTGAATTATGTAAAGCGATAATGGCGAAGGGGACTCAGAAAAAAGCTGCATAGACAGATAGAACTGAAGGCTAGTGCAGAGACGTCGAGAGAAGTTGCATGACCGATATTTTGCTTCGGGAAGTGATTTTATATCATCTTTTCCTTGAGATTCCCTTTTTTTGGAAATCTCGCGTTATGTATCCTGGTATGTCATTTGTGGCGGGGATAGATTAGAGGCGGCCGTACAGGTGGTTCACATCGTGAAGATGATTTAATAATTCCTTATTTATCGCGTTCTCTGCCATCCGCCAGGTCCAATTACCGCTCGGATTCCCTGGATAGTTCATACGAGCAGAGTTGTCCAGGTTTAATAAATCTTGAATTGGAGCTATTGCAAACATTGCAACTGATGCCCAGCTAGCCCTGATTAGATCCCATGAAACGTCATGTCCGTCACAGTTTAGGTAGCGACGATAGAATCCCCTTTCCTCGTCTGAAACTCGTTCATACCACCCGCGGGCAGTATCATTGTCGTGCGTGCCTGTATAAACGACGCAATTACGTGGGAAATTATGCGGCAGGAAAGGTTCATTGGGATCCCCACTAAAAGCGAATTGCAGTATTTTCATCCCTGGCAGTTGGAAGTGTTCCCGTAACTCAATTACATCTGGTGTGATTACGCCCAAATCCTCGGCAATGATAGGTAGATCTCCAAGCGCCTGTTGAATAGTTGATAAGAATTGTTTCCCGGGACCTGGTACCCACAGACCTGTCTCAGCGGTTGGTGCCTCAGCTGGAATTTGCCAGTAACCAGCAAAGCCTCTAAAGTGGTCAAGTCTAACAATGTCAACCAACTCTAATACTGAGCGGAATCTCTTCACCCACCATCTATACTGCTCAGCCTTGTGGTGATCCCATATGTACAGTGGATTTCCCCACAGCTGACCTGTTGGAGAGAAATAATCTGGCGGTACACCTGCAACAACAGTCGGGAAACCATTACTATCCAGGTGGAAAAGCTCTGGGTTTGCCCACACATCTGCGCTATCATGGGCAACAAAGATGGGCATATCGCCAATAATCTTGATATTCTTCTCCTGTGCATGTTCTCGTAAATTATTCCATTGGCGGTAGAAAATAAATTGGCGGAAATTTTGGCGTTCTATAGCGGTTTCTAACTCTAGGCGAGCAGCGTCTAGGGCTGCTGGTTCTCGTTTTCGTATTGCCTCATCCCAAGACACCCACGGTGCGCCAGCATGTTTCTCTTTTAATGCCATGAATAAAGCGAAGTCATCTAACCATTGATGATTTCGTTTTAGAAATTGGCTGTAATCCTGTTTAATTTGGGAGGCGGATAAACGTTCAAATTGGATAAATGCACGGTCAAGCACGCCATTTTTCCACGGAATGATCTTCCCATAATCAATTTTCACATTTGAGATTTCTGGGCGCTCGATGATGTCGTTAGTATGGAGCAATTTCTCTTTAAGAAGCTCATCCGGGCTGATAATGTATGGATTACCGGCAAACGCAGAGAAACATTGGTAGGGTGAATCCCCATACCCAGTTGGTCCCAAGGGTAGGACCTGCCACAGACGGCAGCCGCTGTCAGCAAGGAAATCTACCCATTGGTGTGCTTGAAGTCCAATATCGCCAATCCCATATGGTCCTGGCAGACTTGTTGGGTGTAGCAATATGCCTGACGAGCGATCATACTTCATAAGCAAGCCTCTTCGTTTGGATATAGTCGTCACTGCGGGTGAAATTGCTTGGGAAATCCTTTTCAATGACATCCGTAGCGATTACTCCCCCCGTCTCGATGATCTGATTAGGAGGAATTATGCTATTTTTACCAATCATCGTTACCTTGAGATTTTGGTTTTCTTTCTGTATACCTACCTTTGCTGCTGCGCCTATAGTTGATCGCTTATCAACGATTGCCCGGTAAACTTCTGCACCTTCTTCAATAACGGTATTCGTAAGAATTATCGATTCGACAATTTTTGCCCCTGGTTTAACGCATACCCCCGGGGCGAGAATGCTGCGTTCAATATATGCTCCTGAGGAAATAACACATCCGTCAGTGATCATACTATCGATGATGTTTGCACCACCGGCAATTGATACCGGTGGGCGCTCTTCCGTTCGGGTGTGAATGATCCATGAGCGATCGTTTAAGTCAATTGATGGTTGTTCTTTCAACAAATCCATATGCGCAGACCAATATGAATCCACAGTACCAACGTCTACCCAGTACCCTGAAAATGGGAATGTAAACACCCCATATCCCGCGGAAAGCATAGCCGGCAAGATGTTTCTTCCGAAGTCATGGCTCGATGCATGGTTTTCGTGATCTTGCCAGAGAACAGTATCCAAGACTTCCCGATTAAATAAATATACGCCCATATTAGCGAGATTCGAGGGTGGAGCTTGCGGTTTCTCAACAAAGGATGTCACGTGATAATCTTGCTCAGTCCCTACGATACCAAACCGAGATGCCTCGTTGTTCGGGACTGATATCGAAGCCATGGTAAGGTCAGCATTATGATCCATGTGAAATGCAACCATGGCATCATAATTCATCTCATAGATATGGTCACCAGAAAGGATTAGTACTAGGTCGGGGTCTCCGTTTTTTATGAAACGGAAGTTTTGCTGAACAGCGTCTGCGGTGCCCAGGTACCAATCGGAAACTCCACGTGCTTTATAAGGCGTGAACATGCGAACACCACCAGTAAAATCGCGGTTGAGGTCCCAGGGTCCACCAGATCCAATGTGCTCAATTAATGAGTGCGGCCGGTATTGGGCGAGGATCATAACATCGAAAATCCCTGAGTTGACGCAGTTCGATAATGTGAAATCAATGATCCGGTATTTTCCTGCGAATGGTACCGCCGGTTTGGTACGTTTGGCGGTTAGGATACCTAAACGGGAGCCTTCGCCGCCTGCAAGAATTACAGCACGCGTTTTCATGGTTTGCCTCTTTTTAATCCAAAGTTAACCGCTTATTGATTTATGGAAACTTATCAACTGCAAATTGGAAGTTTGATTCTCTAGCATAAACTTGCTAGCTCGAAAATGTGGTTCATTCTTAGATTAATTGATTATAAATACTCATGTAGCGATTTGCTGACCGTTCCCAAGAGAAATCTTGGGACATTCCGTTCTTCTGGATCGACATCCAGTCCTTCTTTCGCTCATATACTGATAGACTTCTAATTAACGCAGCAACCAAATCAGCCTCATCAGCATGTTCGAATAAAAAACCTGTTTGCGGGATTTCCTCACCCTCATCACTGATTGTGTCTTTTAGACCTCCCACGTCTCTAGCAAGAGGTACACAACCGTATAACATAGCAATCATCTGGGTAATCCCACAAGGTTCATAACGAGATGGGATCAATAATATATCTGCACCACCATATAATCTTCGGGATAGATTAAAATCATAACGAATTTCCGCTTTTACGCGGTCGGGGAAATTAGTTTCCAGTTGCCGCATCTCTTTCTCAAGCTTAGGAACACCATTGCCTAATATTACCAATTGCCAAGGCAGGTGGCTAATCGCAGGTAGAGCAACAGGCAATAGGTCTACGCCCTTCTGTGGGTCGAGCCGGCTGATCATGGCAAGGAGTGGTACATCCAGGTCTGGGGGTAAAGCAAGCTCTTCCTGCAGAGCATGTTTATTGTTTTGGCGACGTTCGAGTGTATCTGAATCGTAATTGCTGGGCAGCACCACATCTTTTGCAGGGTTCCATGAATCAACAGACAAACCGTTCAGGACACCACTAATTTTTGCCTTATGGGTTTTCAAGAATTTCTCCAGTCCCGACCCATATTCAGGTGTTAGGATTTCCTCAGCGTAGCTTGGAGAAACTGTGACAATCTGGTCACATGAAAGTATACCTAATGGAAGGGGTAATTCTTGCGCCCACCAAGGTAAATCCGATTCAGTTGCTGGAGGTAGCCCGAAGGATCGTAAGGCGGATTCAGCACCATTCCCGAGATAAGGTAAATTGTGTATACCCAGTACGGAAGCGATTTTCGAGTTTCTAGCCTTTTCCCTCCTGGATAAATCCAGTGCATACACAGCAGGTGCCGTGTGCCAATCATTGGCATGTAAGATCGCAGGCGACCAATCTATATAATCCAACAACTGAAGCGCCGCTAGAGAGAAAAAAATATATTTGTAGCCATCAATTGCATTGTTTCCCGAATACACTGGCGCCCGTGTTGGAATCGGATCTCCGCTGATAAAATAGACAACTAAACCATCAAATTCTGCCATGAAGACAACTGCCTCTAGCTTGCCGTCTTGATGGTCGATATCATAACGAGCAATTTGCTGCAGGGGTAAATTTTGCTGCTGGATGCTGCCATGCAGAGGAAGTACTAGTCTTGTATCTATGCCTGCTTTGATCAGCGCATAGGGTAATGAACCAGCGACATCGCCCAATCCACCAATTTTCACAAACGGATCAGCTTCAGCTGCGAGGAATAATACTTTTACTGGATCTTTTTTCATGATCTCTAGAGAGATTGAAATGGCCGGGAAATGGTGGTAGGCTTTATTAGAGCACTGCGAAACCGTATGTGCTGGATATGTACTACTGTTGTTATTTCAGGGCAGCAATCAATTTTTCAACTTGATACTGGGATTGTTCCCCTGCCCTTAATAACAGCATGGCTATCGAATATCTTTTGAAGAGCATTTTATTGAGATGACCTTCCTTCTCTGAGACATCTCCTTGCCTAGACAATGCTGCGATATGAATGATAGATACAGCAAAAAGATTCCATATCAGGTCATCAAAAGCTTCCTTATTAAACCAAATGATGTCTTTATAGCGATTGACGCCGAGGTATTGTTGGATTTCATGGTCTTCAAGCAGTGTAATCATTACATGGTAGGCATCATTACGAGTATTATTACCAATCCAAATATGTTGGTGAGTAACTAAGATTTTTATTAAGGACAGATTCCTCTCGGCTGTCTCTTTCTGAATTCCCATTTCCTCAAAAACATGGATAATATGCTTTCCCAACAACCATTCATCAATCCATGACCGGCTGATTTGGGGGTAATCACTTTCAGACAAGACTTTACCAAGCTTGCTGGTGATGAGCATGATGAAGATGGTTGACCAAACTAGTGAATCCCCTTCATGCCAGGGATTTGCTATATCATCACTTTCGCCGAAATCTGCAGCTCGATCTGCTGAAATAAAGAAACATACCGCATCTCGCATATCTTCGTTGGATTGGTTGAATATATTGTTACCAAACTGAGGGGTAAACAGCAATGCAGCTAGGTCGGATATGATTCCATCGGCAATTCCATCGATATCTGAGATATTCCCGATATACTTATTAATCTCCCAGAGTGTAGTCTGGATTTTTACTTGAATCTCATTTAGCACAGAGTGAGATTCTTTCGACAAGCTGTTGTTAAGAATTCGGTGCTCAATATACCATTTCAACTGCCCAGCGTTAATCAAATCGCGATACGGGTTAAGTACAGGTTGGAGGATCAACTCCCGGAATACTTCATTGATATCGGGGACACCGCGGCCGCTTAAATAGGCAGTAAGTTGGGCATACTGGTTCCATTGATTGTCTTTGACTTCTCTAAAATCCATAAAAACATGGTACTGATAGGCGTCTAATTCCAGCCAAAGTCCCTGCTCGATTAGCTGAGTATTACTGCGGATATATTCAAGACCAGATGTATTATCGCGGAAGATGATGTAATGGTCGCTGCCTGGATTTAAAGCGAGAGATTCAGCCAAAGAAAATTGGCGGATTTCCTTTTGATCCAGACTTGAATTATTAATCGGATAACCCGTTGACATACGGATCCAACCGCGCGTGTGTGTAAATTTGTTGTGGTAAATTACCAGGGCTTTCTGTTCTCCTATCCGATTGGAAAATGCGAATACATCCTCATTAACTATATTTTCCGGAGTGAATAAATCATATAGTCGAAAATTCTCGGATTCGGCAAAGATGTACCTGCGCTTCAGCAGCGGAAAGATCTCTCTTTCATGACGGTCAACCAGGTAGTTATCAGGTTTTTCATCCCAGTAGGCGCGCCTATATTCCATTCCATATTTTTCAGTATAGCCCTCAATTTGCCCGTGACCAAACATTGGTAAACCGGGGAGGGTGGCCATTAATACACATATCCCAAAGTATTTATCCCCGTTACCAAATTGCTCGATTGCTGTCTTTTCATCAGGATTGTTCATGAAGTTTACATAGCGTTTAAGTATTTGGGGATCAAACTCTAGGGTATTTTTAATTACCATTCGATATTCCTGATTATTTTCATCTCGCAGCATATTCATGAATGCGCTGTTATATACCCGATGCATACCTAACGTACGCACAAAGTATCCTTCCATTAACCAGAAAGCTTCCGCTAATAACAAGGTGTCAGGCACTTCCTCAGCCACCCGGTCAACGACTTCACGCCAAAACTCTACCGGGATAGCGGCATTGAATTGTTCCTTTGTCATAGCGTGTTCAGCCCGCGAAGGAATATCACCACCACTGCCAGGTTCGGGGAACCATAAACGCTGAAAATGCTTCTTCGCCAGTGTCATCGCAGCGTCGAAGCGGATAATCGGAAATTTCCGGGCTACTGCTAGAATCGTTTGAATGACTGCTTCACGCACTTCCGGTAGCAGGTAATTCAATTGGGCAGTGTCATTCCAGGGCATTGATGTACCATCATTACCGTGATATATGAACTTCACATCTTGGTTCCAATTGTCAACCCGCTTGAAAACCACCGCAGCATCTGTGTTGTCATAGTAGTGATCTTCAATATACAAACCAATCCGTTCATTTGTTGAGAGGTTTTGTCCGTTGTATGTGTATGATGGGAATGGGCTGTAGTCTTGGTGGATGAACCATTCTGGGTGATCAATTACCCAATTTGAATCGATCCCCATGTGGTTCGGGACCATATCGGATGCCAAGCGGATACCTCTTTGCCATGCACGGCTTCGTAAGTTTTGGTAAGCCTCTTCGCCTCCCAAATCATAGGCAATATCATAATTGAACAGTGAATAAGCGGATGCAACTGCATCAGGGTTCCCGCGTAGCTGCTTGATCTTTTGAGAAGCTTGGCTGCGTTCCCAGAGTCCAATTAACCACAAACCGCTGAAACCCCAGCGAGCTAATAAATCTAACTCATCATCAGGAATTTGATCTAATCGCGTAATTGAGCGCTGGTATTTATTTGATAATTGATCCAGCCAAACGAACGCGTTTTTTGCGATCATTACTAAACTCGGCATCCATTCCTTATCTACCGAGAAGCGTTCGGTCTCAAGGTCTAACCCGCTGAAATCGTAAACTCTTGAAGGACCAGGGCCTAAATAGATAGCTTTTTCTTCTTCTTTTATCAGATCTAAACTGCTCAGTAATCGCAATAGATATTTCCCGAGCAGATATCCCCACCGAGTGCGGATGTAATCCAGTTGTCCAGATAACGAATGAGGAACGGCGACCGCTGGACTACGCAGCAAATCGATAAGGTTTTGATGATCGGGTCCAAAAACTGGTTGAGTTTCAAAAAAGTCATGCAGTTCATCGATAACAAGTAGATAGGATGTATTTTGACGTAACTCACTATCGTCGAAAAGCTCATTGTAGGGAGTGTAGGCTGGATTTTTGTTTGATATCCATAATATCAGCATCTCTTCTAATAGGAGCTGCCGATTGGGAATTCCATCTGTCTTGCCATTCAGATATTCATGTGCAGTGTCTTCCTGGTTGTATACAGAGAGAGGGGGAAAGGTGTGGATGAACAGCAATAATGCCTGATCTAGATCCTCTGGCCTGAACGCAACTAAGAGGTGATCAAGAGCTAATTTCATAACTTGCGGGTTTAATCGCTGCTGGTACTCATGAATTACGAGATGTAGTATCTCGTCAATAAATCCCATAGCGTTTATTTGACCTGCGCGGATGACTCGCTCTGGGAAACTGATCAAGTCACGTTTTTGATTCATGCTCTGCGCAAGCTGTCTGGCAGCATGGTAATTAATAAAGATAACATTTCCATTTAGCATGAAAAGCGATTGATCTACCTGAAAACGATCTCGGGCTGCACGAGAAATGTGAAATTCCATCTGCTTTTTCTTGAATTTTGGCATATAGACTCAATCTCCCCAAGAGCTTCTGTATATGGTTTGCTAAATTACGGCTGGAATCTCATTCCGGCCAGGCATGCAGCATGAATAACAATGAAATTAAAATCAAGCTTAGTTATTATAACCTCAGAGCGGAAACACAAGCCTACCAGAGGTTCATTTTCACGCAAGCCAGAGTTGATTCGTTATTGTTTTTCCAATTGGTGTCTACTTGATTGCCGCCAAATATCCTACATTGAATGATAATATTGCTAAGAAAATGCTCTTCGTAGATAAGGGTAAGAAGGTACATCGCTTCGGGAATATACTGCACTGTTATACTTATCCGGCTCGCCATTCTCATTGTTAGGAGATTGATTATGGAATTTAGCACTCTGATTACCACTGAACAACTTCACAGGGAGCTGACCTCAGTTAATCTTGTGGTTGTAGATTGCCGATTTGATCTAGTCGATACCAGGAGCGGTGAGCGGAAATACATGGACGCGCATATCTCTGGAGCAGTGTACTGCCACTTGGATAACGACCTATGTGGTCCGGTCGTTAGAGGAAAAACTGGGCGCCATCCACTCCCGTCGGTGGAGATGCTAGCAGAAAGGTTCTCCTCTTGGGGTATTGATGACCAGATCCAAGTTGTTGTTTATGATGATTCAGAACCAGCCCCGGGTGCAATTGCGAGTAGATTATGGTGGTCATTGCGTTGGTTAGGGCATAATGCGGTGGCACTATTAGATGGCGGCTGGCAAGCCTGGCATGCGGAAGGGCGCCCTGTGGAAGATGGGCAGTGCACGAAGATTGGAAAGACATTTGTCCCACATCCACGAGATGAGTTGCTTGCCCCGCAATCTTTGGTGGAAAGTATCCGTTTAGATCCAAGTTATCGGTTGCTGGATTCGCGCACAAGAGATCGATATCGAGGCTTGAACGAGACTAACGATCCGGTTGCTGGTCATATACCCGGGGCAATTTCTTTGCCGTATATAGCCAATGTCGATTCTAAAGGACATTTCTTACCCGCAAAACAACTAACGGCCCGATTTCATGATCCCTTAGGAGATATCCCCGCACACAATGTTGTGTTTTACTGTGGATCAGGTGTAACAGCAGCACACAACCTGTTGGCCTATAAACATGCCGGTCTAGGTGATGCCCGTTTATATGTTGGATCGTGGAGCGATTGGATTACCGACCCTGCTAGACCAGTCGCTACGCAAGATATTTGAACGGCAAGCCTAAACGCAATTTCTCCACGTTTAGATAATTGATAGGGTTAAACAATAACCCGGTATTCTTTTCCGTCGCAAACCTACGTTCTATAGTAATGTATGGATTAGCTCGTGCTTGACCAAGATGCTGGATTATTCAAAACTTCGAAGCATCTTATTCACTGGATTGACTTTCCGTAGATCAATCGTAGGGTAATAGTCAGATTGTAAAGTGGAATTTCTGGCAGAATTAATACTATAGAGGATTGGATAACCAGCTTAATGATGATCGGAGGAACTTTGTTTGGAGAAACACCAGACCTTACTCCTGAACTGGAATGGATTCTGCAAACTAATCAAGTGAGCAGTAAGGTCATTGCAGAAGCTTTGGTTGATGAGTACTACAATAAACTACTCCTACTTGCAGAGATTATCCTGGGAGGTTCCGATTCAGCGCAAAAGGTGGCTATCGAGACAATCTTCCGATCGATCCAAGACCGTGCAGCATATCGCTCGGATCATGGTGTATCTATCTTGGTTTACACACAGGCGGTAAAAGTCTTACATCAACTGAATAAGAAGCCAATTCTACAAAGTATCCTATCAGGTCAACAGCCTTATTTGCTGCCCAGTTTCCTTCGCAGAACTGTAAAGAAAGAAGCTGATCCTATCGCAAATAGATTTCCTTGTCTATCCGGCCTCGATTTTAAGGCCCGCGCGACGTTATACTTTCTTATTATCGAGCGATTAAATATTGAGCAAATCGGAATCATACTCAAGGAGAAGCGATCCAGAACAGAGAAACGGCTTAGGGTTATTAACAGTATCCTCAAGCATGACATTAAAGGCATAGAACATGAAGAAACTGCTGTCTTAATATTGGGGGATTCATGCAGTGCTAGAACACTAAATCTCGAGGCACCTGCAGCAAATCTTGAACCCGTCGTCCGTAAAATTATGGATATGATATATATCAAAGTCCTATATACTCGCAGATACGACTGGATGGGAAAGATAACCGTCGGCGCTGGGGTATTGATTGCAGTTATTGGATTGTTTTGGCTGACAAATCGGTCTTCCTCTCGCGAAACTCCTTTGCCTTTGATTCCGGAGCGAGTAATCATTACACAGATCATCCGCGTACCGGTTTATGTCACCGAAACACCGGTACCCAAAACCAAATCGACCCCTCTGAATATCGCATCAACCTCAGACCAAATAAAAGCTGCCCTGCAGCAGAGCGCAACTGGATGGGATCGATTGTGGCTTGACGGCATTACCATTCAGTATGGAACATCAGGAGATGCAGGACCGCCCTTAATACGCAGAGATCAAGTATGGGTATCACAGCCCTATGACAGCCTTATCATAACGGGACTTCCTAAGCACGGGGCTGATCAGATCTGGTTGTCCAGGAATGGCAAAGTGTTTGATGTGAATCCAAGAACTGGTGACCCAATTTTGTATGATTATCATAGCGATCATTTGCCTGTTTATTCTGGCTTTGCAGAGTTTATCTTTCCTGACCCAGGAATAATTGCTTCAAATACATACCAACCGGTAGCAGAGGAAAAGCATGCAGGTCGACCCGCTTTAATTGTTGAAGAATTCAATTCCACTGGAGCAAAAACATCCCAGCTATGGATTGATAAGGTTATTGGTAATGTTTTACGCCGAATACGCTTTGCCGCAGACGAGTCAACGATCACACAAGACCGTATTCTGTTATCAATTGATTATGATGTGGAAATACCTAACAGAATATTCAATAGGAATCAATTGCTGACCAACTTCGTGGGAGATCATTTAGGTCGCTTTGAGAGTTCAATTTTGCACTCCCTAGCAGGGCTTGATCTGGTCACAATGGATGCACTGAATGGGTTTGTTTCTGCCCCTCCAATTTTTGAATCTGCTGATACAGAACTCCTATTCAAGTGGAAGAATCCCCAGCTAACTAATCAAATCAAACCCCAACAGGATTTTGTCTATCTTCGTGACCGAAACTTGAAAGCAGAGTCTTAGCATTATTGTTGCTTCAAAATATCTGTTTGTAAATCTCGCAGATGGGGGCTTCCTGGAACGAAAGTCCCAAAGGTCTGCTTAGGGCTTGCGGCTGGAAATTTTTTAATAAACAAATGCTAGGTTGTCAGCTTGCATCCCTATCAAGTACAATAATTTGGGGAGTTGGACAATATCTATTGGTTGTAACCTGGGAAAGCACGGATAGGAAAACTTTAGGTTTTTAGCCTTGCTGACAGTTGTCGCACATTTTTGATAAGTGGTCATTAATTTGTTGTGGGTAGATTATTTTTTTGGTATCTTATGTTGTGGCTTTGCGTTGCGTACTCATCAAGTAGACCTAACTAAATTGCTTGGGATCCTGAAGTAACGACATTGATTACGGTGACTATAAAAAAGCACTCAAGACTTTGCACAATTTCAGGCTTTTACTATTCAGATGTTATCGCTGCTTGATCTCATTTGAGCTGTCCAACGATGTGCCTATGAATATTTGGGTGATAATATAAGCAGCCACAAACTCTGATTTGTCTTAAGGGATAGTATTTATTCGGGGGTACGAATAGATTTTTTCGGAAGAGTATCAATAGTTCGGATTCATTATTGTGGCCATTTATTAGCTTCCCTACATCGCTTAACTTATGAGTAAGAATATCTGTAGCTGGTTTGGGTTTTACAGTATTGTTTGAAGGTTATATTAATGGAGCAGCAGTTAGGCTTGTAAGTTTACTGGACTATGATATGGATAGATTTACGAATGAGCCAACGAATCTTGATGATGGGGCAGATGACTTAATATGGATGCTCCAATCCAGTCAGGTCAGTCAACGGCTCCTGATCGAAGAACTTGTCTGCCGATATTATCAAAAAATATATTTCCTGGCATACACAATCCTGGAGGATAAACGAGCTTCATCGGAAGCGGCTCAACGTACTTTGGCAAATGCTGTGGTTTCTTCGCGATCATTGCGTGAAGATGTTGATCTTAACATTTGGCTTGATAAGTTAGCTTGGGAAAATATTGTCCTTGTACTTAACAAGGAGCGGTTCTGGAGGAAATTGGAAAAAATCCTTTCGATAAGTGGAGAATTTACCGATCATGCTTTTTCCATTCCGATTTCAACAGATAACGGTGTAGTTTGGGATATTTTTGAAAACAAGCTGTCGACATCTTCCCGTCGATTATTAGTACTTCATTGCATTCACGGCTGGTCGGCGAATAAGATTTCTCAGATTATTGGAGTAGATGCGAGTGATGTCCAAATGGACCTAAATCAATCTTGGCAGATCATCAACAAACATATGAACGCAAGCGGTTCTTCTGACCACGAACCAAGTAGATCCTTCGAAAGAGCGTTACTTCTTCGATGGGAACGAGACGACATCTTAGTAATTAATCAGGAACGAATTGTTGAACATATCTGTTCGGTTTCCGGATATGGGAAACCTGGACCTAATCTGAGTACACATATAAAAGATGCCTTAGTTATATTGATTGCGTTGATAACTATAGCTGTATTGCTCTGGAGTGTATTACTATCATGATGCGTAAATTAATTGATCTACGATCCCCAAACATTGATAACCATTCAGTGCTCTCTGGTATAATTTTTTTAGTTGTGGCTTTATTGTGAATATGCAGTCATTGCTTGAGGGATTTCTATTACTCACATTCGTGGAGACAGGTTGTAGATACCGGGATGTTTCCCCGGTATTATTTTGTAATTTCTTGCTGAAAGGACCTCGAAATGGATAAATCTGAGCATTTGGATTTATATCACCAAATGGTTTTGATCAGGCTAGTTGAAGAAGAAGCTGCTCAGCTCTACCAGCAAGGGAAAATTGGCGGCTTCCTGCACTTATATATTGGACAAGAAGCCGTCAGTACGGGTTTGATATCAGTTCGTGAACCGATAGATCGAGTAATTACTGCCTATCGCGATCATGGTGTCGCGATAAACTGCGGATTGAGTGCAAACGAGATTATAGCAGAATTATTGGGGAAAGAGACAGGCTGCTCCAAAGGCAAGGGTGGCTCAATGCACATGGCTGACGTACATAAGAATTTCTGGGGTGGTCATGCAATCGTTGGAGCGCATTTACCAATCGCTTCTGGTCTTGCACTTGGTGACAAGTATAAAGAGAATGATGCAGTAACGTTGTGTATGTTCGGTGATGGTGCAACAAATATCGGCTACTTCCATGAAGCAGTGAATCTCTCAAAAGTGTGGCAGCTACCTGTGTTGTGGGTTTGTGAAAACAATCAATATGGCATGGGAACAGCGGTCGAACGAGCGTCTGCAGTGTCTGAGATACGTCAGAAAGCTGAAGGTTATAGCATTCCAAATGAACGTGTAAATGGAATGGATATTATGGAAGTACGAAAATCCGCTGAGAAAGCCTTCAAGCATGTCAGATCAGGTAATGGACCTTTTTTTCTAGAGATCGTCACTTATCGCTTCAGGGGTCACTCAATGGGTGATCCTGAACGGTATAGAGTAGCCGATGAAGTCAAAAAATGGCAAGAGAATGATCCAATCGGTATTTATCGATTGTACTTATCAGATCAAAACATTGCTCATGAAGGAGAATTAGATCAGATCGATCACGACTGTGCTAAAGAAGTTGCTGAGGCGGTCAAATTTGCTGAAATGAGTCCTGAACCAGACCCAACTAGTTTATTCGAACACATTTATGTGGAAGATGTGTAATTAGTATACGAAAATGGAAGCAAAGCTAAATACTCGAATTTTAAAGGAATACGAAAATGGGAAGAATTACAATGAGAGAAGCGATCTCGCAAGCGTTGTGGGAGGAGATGGAGCGTGACTCGAATGTTTTCATAATGGGCGAAGAAGTTGGTGTTTGGGGAGGAACATACGCAGTAACAAAGGGCTTCTACGATCATTTTGGCTCCGAACGTGTACGTGATACACCAATTGCTGAGGCTGCTATCATTGGTGGTGCAATTGGTGCAGCCATGACCGGATTACGACCAGTTGCCGAGCTGATGACCATCAATTTCGCGTTCTCAGCAATGGACCATATCGTAAATGAAGCTGCAAAAATGCATTATATGTTTGGTGGCCAAATTAAATTACCTCTGGTGATTCGTACGGTTGGTGGAGGAGGGCGTCAATTGGGCGCAACGCATTCACAGACTCCAGACGCCATTTTTGCCCATTTTCCAGGGTTGAAAGTCGTCGCACCAGGGACTCCGAAGGACGCGAAAGGAATGTTGAAATCGGCGATTCGTTCAGATGACCCGATATTATTTATCGAGCATGCCACCCTTTATCAAGTTCGTGACGAGGTGCCCGAAGGTGATTATCTCGTCCCTATAGGAAGCTCAAAGGTTCAACGCCCTGGGAAAGATGTCACTTTGATCACATATAGCAAGATGTTGGAATACTCGCTTAAGGCAGCTGATCAATTAATGAAAAAAAATATAGATGTTGAGGTAATTGATCTGCGCTCATTACGACCTCTCGATATGCAGCCAATTATTGAATCCTTCAAGAAAACGAATCGGGCTGTGGTTGCTGAAGAAGGCTGGCGTTCGTTTGGTGTTGGATCTGAAATATCAGCTCGAATCTATGAAGAGGCATTTGATTATGTTGATGCACCCATCAAGAGGGTAGCCCAAAAAGAAGTCCCCTTACCGTATAACCGGACGCTTGAACAGATGGCTTTGCCACAAGTAGAAGATATTGTTGCAGCCGTCCAGGAGGTGCTCTGATGCCTGAGATCATTACAATGCCGAAGCTTGGGTTTGATATGGCAGAAGGGACACTTGTACGCTGGATTACGGCTGTGGGGGATTCTATTAGCAAAGGTGGTGTAATCGCCGAGATAGAAACCGATAAGGCAACTGTGGAAGTGGAGTCGGCATTCAACGGAGTACTGGTTCATCATATAGTCTCGGAAGGTGATATTGTTCCGATCAATTCCCCGATTGCAGTTGTTGGTGAAGAAGGTGAAGATATTGACTTGGAAGATCTTCTAGGAGGGATTGACGTCCGCCAGCCTACAGAAGATGAGCAAATTAATGCCGGTTTAGATCAACCTGGTGTAGAAGGGCGAGGAGAAATACTAGCTGAGGAAGCTGGGGAAGCACCAAATCGAGTCAAAGCATCACCTTTAGCCCGTCGAATGGCGTTAGATAATGAGATAAATTTACAACAGATAACTGGGACTGGTACGAATGGAAGAATTGTTAAAGCGGATATTGAAGATTTTCTGAAATCAATACAGTCTGAACCGAGTCGCGTAATCCCATCCTTTACGCAAACAGTTCCAGATGTTTCCCGCGATGATAAGTATATCCAGCAAAGCCGCTTGCGCATGGCGATCGGTCGCCGCATGGCGGAAGCGAAACAAACCGTGCCACATTTTTATGTGACGAGTGAATATGACATGGCGGGTGTGATGGCAGTTCGCAAGCAAATAAATGCAATGCTACCCGACAATGAAAAGACCTCGGTAAATGATTATATTCTCAAAGCCGTTGCGCTTACTCTACGAGATTTTCCAAACCTGAACGCTACCTTTGCAGAGGAGCAGATTATCCAGCACGGGCATGTGAATGTTGGTGTTGCAGTTGCGGTAGATGGAGGCTTATTAACGATCGTGAGTCGTGACACCGATTTAAAATCCATCCAACAGATATCACAGGAAGTGCAAATCATGGTGAGCCGTGCTCGTTCTGGTAAGGTTAAACCAGATGACATTGAGGGGTCAACCTTCTCGGTGAGTAACCTGGGGATGTTTGGTGTTGAGCATTTTATTGCGATTGTAAATCCACCTGAAGCAGCTATCTTGGCAGTAGGTGCAGTACGGGAGATCCCAGTTGTTGTGGAGAATCAAATAGTTCCCGGGCTGAGGATGAAAGCAACAATATCTGTCGATCACCGGGTTAGTGATGGTGCAGAAGCAGCTCAATTCTTACAATCTCTGACGAAATATTTCATTGAACCTTTAAGGTTGCTGCTGTAAAACATACCAGTGAGATACTAAAACCCAACATGAATATTTTCTGTGATTGGTCTTTTCATGGCGGCACATTTCAGGGTGTGCCGCCGTTCGCATCCAACACCTGAGTAATCATGTTCTCGCCATGGTCTGACAGCGTAATGCCTGAGTTGGGAATATTATAATTGTTGATTAAAGAATACATTAATGGATGGAAAGTGAATTGAAACCTTACTCAACTTTCGAAGCCCACGCTAATTACGTAATCGGGTTGGTTTTCTCTCCCGACAATAAGATTCTCATATCCTCGGGTATGGATAACCTGATTAAATACTGGTCAGTTCCGAATTGGAAGCTTCTCAATATCATTGCGGGACATCAAAACAGCGTCAACAGCATTTCATTAGCACCAGATAGTAAGGTGCTTGCCTCAGGATCAACCGATACCTTGGTGAAACTGTGGTCTTTCCCAAGCAGTGAGCTCTTGCATAATTTGCGGGACAGGAAGAAAGTGGTTGCTGCGGTAAAGATTTCACCAAATAGCCAGTTGGTCGCAGCTGCATCTTATGGTGGTCGGGTGAAAATTTGGACGATTAATGGGGATGAAGTGCTTGGGCTAAAAACCGAATCTAGAAATCTAACCGTGTTAGCGTTTTCACCAGATAATGAATATCTAGCTACTGGAGGATTAGGGGATAATATTAATGTTTGGAAGATCAGGACTGGCGAACTCTACCAAACGCTGGTCGGGCATAAGACAGCTATACTTTCAATTAAGTATATTGATAATGGAAATCAATTATTGACGATGGGTTATGAAGGTGCCGTGCTCTATTGGCAAACTTCTAATTGGAAGGTAAGCCAAAGTTATCATGTAGGAATGGATAAATTGCGTGGAGCATATATCCCTTCAGAGGAAATGATCGTAGCGGTTGTTGGTGAGGGAAGAATACATTTCCGCCAGCTCAATGACTGGGCGATGGTTTATGATCTTGATGTCGGCACGAAAGCTGTTAATGGTATTGCATTCTCACCGGGTGAGGAATGGATTGCTGTTGGGGCAGCAGACAAAAAAATCCGCATTTGGAAATATCATGATCTGATCAGCTGAAATGTTTTCTCTAAACCTTGAAAAAATATCATACCAGTTGAATTATCATCTACATGAAGTGTTTCAACTGATTAAATATATATTGGGAAATTAGTTGATTTTCTAGTGGTTGAAAAGAATCCGAGTAAGTGTGAGGGTTAATCCACCAAATGTCGGTTTCTCGAATCTTGTGGAGACGATTTATTTCTCCGACTCAGTGTAGTAAGCGGTAAGGAAATATCTATGAAACAGACCACTATCAATCCTTAGGGATAACTTGATCATTGTTCCCTTTGCCATGGCTGAAAAAGGATATCCAAATTTTGTAATTATAGGGCAAATACTGGAGCAATGCTATGAACTGTTCAAGGAACTAAAATGGTTTCTAAACGTTACGATCTCGGATACCTGAAAGCCGGAATGGGTGAAATAGAAGATTACCTGCTTTCCAACCAGCTCTACTGGACCTTAGGTAGCTCATCTCCACCTGGTGAACCAATATTCCCCCAGCTTACACTCGGAACACTTCTGTTGGTAAGTAAACGACTGAAACCACAATTAGATGAAAGAGAAAAAAATGAATTTGCAGATGAGCTCAGCAAACTCAAGAAAATCGAGCATCAATGGAAATCGGCATGGAGTCAAAAAGCATCACGAGAATTTCAGGCCCGATTGAATCTTTGGAGAAATTATCTTGACGACTATCGTGATCACCCAATGGAAAACTATGATAGATACGCCTATGAAGTCTCCCGAAGAGTTGTGATAGATCTTTTACGGCCATATCTAGAAAAAACTTCCACTTATTATGACCAAATTCTTGTTGGTCTGGATGAGATATTAAGGGGGAATTTTGTGCGCAGTTCATTTCTCTGGGAAAAGGGAATCGAGCAGAGTTTTCCAAGTACTGACTATTGGTACTTATATGGCAGGTTGAGGGAAAATGAGTGAGGAAATGAGGCAATTCCGGTTGTTTTTTATTGAGTGGAATAGACTATAAGTCAATGATAGACTTCAGCATCCATATCTTGATATCCATGAGGCTCATTAAGTTGTGTAAGTTTCTCTAACCACAATATCAAGTGCGGTAAGTTTGGACAACATATGGAAATGAGTATGAAAATTGGTAAGATCTGGGGGATACCAATTGGTATACATGCCAGTTGGTTTATATTGTTTGCATTGCTGACTTTCTCACTATCTATGGGCTATTTTCCAGTTGAGCTTCCTGAGCTACCCCTCACCATGAATATTACGCTCGGCTTGGTCACGAGTCTATTCTTCTTTGGATCTGTACTAGCACATGAATTAGGTCATTCATATTTCGCACTACGGAACGATATTCCAGTAAAGAGCATAACACTATTTATTTTTGGGGGTATTGCACAGATCGAAAATGAACCCAAATCACCGGGTGCAGAATTTAGAATCGCGATAGCAGGTCCCATAACCAGCCTCATGCTAGCAGCCATATTTGGCGGATTGTGGGTTCTTAATCAAAATATTGGTCTATTCGCATCTCCGAGTCATTACCTGATGAGGATAAATTTTTTCCTGGCAATTTTCAATTTGATACCTGGATTTCCTCTAGATGGTGGTCGGGTATTGAGGGCGATAGTGTGGCGTGTATCTGGTAATTTACGGCGGGCGAATCGAGTTGCAGTCCTGTCCGGGCAAATTGTTGCTTATGCATTTATTGCCTATGGCGTCTACTGGATTTTTTCTGGTGGATTGCTTGATGGATTATGGTTGGTTTTCATCGGATGGTTCTTACAGAACGCAGCTATAACGACACGATCACAAACTCAAATACAGGATTTTCTCCAGGGAGTGAAGGTCTCGCAGGTGATGACCTGTGATTGTGATCTTGTACCGAATCTTCGAACAATTAATCAGCTTGTTGAAAAGAGTGTATTGACCAGTGGTAAACGGTGTTTCTTCGTGACTGCTGATGGTAAGCTGGAAGGCATGCTGACGTTGCGGGACATTGCCAACATTCCAGAACAGAAATGGCGCTTTACAACGACAGAACAGGCAATGGTCCCCGTAAATCATCTTGAGTGGGTCGAGCCTGGTGATGAAATGCTCAAGGCTCTAAGGTTGATGGACAGTAAAAATATTGCCCAACTCCCTGTGTTGCTTGAAGGAGAATTGGTTGGTATGATTTCTCGTGAGCAAATTCTTAGCTATATCCGAGCGCGGGCTGAACTTGGTGTATGAATATAAGTGACGGATAAACCCAATCTGTTTAGCGTAGCGCATATATCGTAATTGTTAGCAGCGCGAGGATGACGCAGTATAAAGAGAAGATATAAAGGGGATAGTGGGTTAGAAACTTTAATAACCATCGAATAGATAAATAACCCGTTACTGCTGCTGCAATGAATCCTGGAATGTATATGGGCAGACGTGTAGCGAAATCTGGGATTGACATTAAGTCGAGGGACGCAATAAAACCGGCAGCAAGCATGATTGGGATGGACATGAGAAATGAAAAACGGGCTGCAGACGGGCGATCAATATTGCGGGTCATACCGCCTGTAATTGTCGCGCCCGAACGAGACATGCCTGGAAAAAGCGCCATAATTTGAGATATTCCTATCCAGAGAGCGTCAATCCAATTCATATTCTTTAGATCTCGATTTCTCTTACCAATTTTCTCCGCCAATACCAATATTACCGCGGTCCCAATCAAGAAGAATGACGTCATGACTGGATTGGAAAATGCTGATTCAATGGGGTCTTTTAATATTAGCCCAAAGATACTTGCTGGAATTGTAGCCAGGATGATAAACCACCCCAATCTTGCTTCAGCGTTATACAGGGGTTTTTTTGATATCAATCCACGCCAAACGGTGATGATAATCTCCATTAAATCATTCCAAAAATAGGCAATTACTGCTATTAGGGTGGCTACCTGTACCAGCACGTCAAAAATGAATGCATCGCTAGCGGGCACATCCCAACGAAGCAGAAACGGAATTATTACAAGATGTCCCGAGCTGGATACCGGTAGAAACTCAGTCAATCCTTGTATGAACCCAAGAATTATTGATTCGAATGCAGTCATAGGTATTATGTTCTAAAATACATATCAAGGGGTGGGTAGATTAATATCCAAATCGAGGGTTTGGAGAAATTCGGTTAAATTTCCCGCAATAATCGCTACTCTCATTTCCTTAACTAGATTTATTAGCGTATGAAGATTATGCAAGCTGAGTAAAGTTGCCGAAAGCATCTCACGGACATTAATCAGATGGCGCAAGTAAGCACGCGAGAAGTTCTGACAGGTATAACATGTACAATATCCATCAATGGGTCTAGGATCTTCTCTATAGGCTGCGTTTACTAAATTCAATCTGCCTTTCTTAGTAATCGCCGCGTGATGACGGGCGAGTCTGGTTGGTAAAACACAGTCGAAGATATCAACGCCCCTAATAATTCCATTTACCAGGTCTTCGGGTGCACCAACTCCCATTAGGTATCGAGGCTTATCTTGAGGAAGGATTCCATTTACTACCTCCAACATTGTATGCATCTCTGCTTTTGTTTCTCCTACAGAGAGACCTCCAATGGCGTTACCTGGGAAATTTTTCGATGCAATGAATTCTGCAGATTGAGCCCGTAACTCAGGGAATACGCCACCCTGTACAATTCCAAAAAGTGCTTGATCAGAGCGAGATTTCACCACTAAGCAGCGTTCCGCCCATCTGTGTGTTCTGTGCATGGCCATTTCAACATAACTGCGATCATATGGTGGTGAACACTCATCGAGAGTCATGATGATATCAGCTCCCAAGTTCTCCTGAATCTCGATTGCTTTTTCGGGCGTGAATCGGTGATCTGATCCATCAATATGACTCTTGAATGTGACACCATCGTCATCGATGATACGGGCTTCTGCCAAAGAAAATACTTGAAAGCCTCCCGAATCTGTAAGTAGTGGTCTCTGCCAATTCATAAAACCATGAAGACCACCTAAATCGGAGATTAGCCCATCGCCAGGGCGCAGGTAAAGATGATAGGTATTGGCGAGCACTAAAGATGCTTCCAGGGTTTCTAATTGTGCAGGAGTTACGGATTTGACTGTTGCGCTTGTTCCGACAGGTGCAAACACGGGAGTATGTATTGGTCCGTGTGGTGTGTAGAAGATTCCGGCTCTAGCCTTACCCTCTTGGGCGATGAGTTTGTAATCAAAATCCATGTTCGTATCCTCAGGATTGAGAGCGAACAAATTATACTCGCAAAGCGATCCATAACTATGGTGGACTCCCTATGGATATTGTTTAAGATTGGTCTATCATAATAAATACTGCTTCACTAAATTTGAGCAAGTTCGGGTGATATAATTCCTTGGTTGCGAAAACAATCCAGTAAATTGTTGGGAGAATTACAAAATGCCATTAATGAATTTACCCGGTTCTAAAGCGCGAGCAATCGTTGAACGGGACAATCTAGTGATATCACCCTCGTATCCACGCGATTATCCATTTGTGATGGATTATGGTAGGGGAGTTGAAGTTTGGGACGTGGATGGGAACCGATTTCTAGATTTTGCATCTGGTATTGCTGTCGTTTCGACTGGGCATAGTCACCCGAGAGTTGTCAAAGCTATCAAAGATCAGGCTGATAGATTTTTGCATATATCCTCAGATTTCTATCATCCGTTGTGGGTTGCGTTAGGTGAAAGATTGAACGAAATTGCTCCATTTAGTGCTGATGCTGTTTCGTTCATGACGAATTCCGGTACCGAGAGTGTAGAAGGAGCTATTAAGCTTGCTCGCCATCATACCGGTCGTAGTGTGATTATTGGTTTTTTGGGTGCCTTCCATGGACGCACTATGGGGGCTGTTACGCTTACCGCCAGCAAACCTATCTATCACCAAGGCTTTTTTCCTTTGATGAACGGGGTCTTACATGCTCCATATCCTGATCCATATCGGCCGATCCTTGAAACAAACGGTCGGGAGGATTATGGAGAGGCAGTGGTTCGCTATATCGAAGAACAGCTATTTGGTCACCTTGTCCCTCCAGAAGAGGTGGCAGGAATCATAGTTGAGCCAATCCAGGGGGAAGGTGGATATATTGTTCCTCCACCCGGATTCTTTCCAGCCCTGCGTAATTTATGTGACCAGTATGGGATACTCCTGATCGCAGATGAAGTTCAATCTGGCATGGGAAGAACTGGTAGATGGTGGGCAATTGAACACTTCGGGGTAGAACCAGATATGGTGTGTGCAGCAAAAGGAATTGCTTCTGGTATTCCACTTGGGGCAGTGATAGCTAAAAAAGAGATAATGTCTTGGCCGCGTGGTTCACATGGAAATACATATGGGGGGAATCCTATCGCCTGTGCGGCTTCATTAGCAACCATTGATCTCATCGAGGAAGAATATCTAAATAATGCCCGTTACACAGGCGAGTACCTTAATGATGCATTAACTGAAATCCAGACTCGGCATCCTAAGACAATAGGTGAGACACGAGGTGTAGGTTTGATGGTGGGGGTAGAATTTGTCAAAGATCAGGCTACCAAGAAGCCGGATGAAAGATTACGTGACAAGGTAATCCGTGAAACTTTTCATCGAGGATTGCTCATGCTAGGCTGCGGGAAAAGTGTGATCCGGTTTGCCCCTCCGCTATGTGTTTCGCGTGAAGAGATTGATGAAGGTTTAGGTATCTTTGAAGAGAGTTTAGCATTTTGCGAGGGAGAAGAGTCGGGTGTTGCCTGATTTTCGTGTCCGGCAACGTGATTACTTGCTGGAAATTTCTCGAGCGGTCACTCAAGAATTAAATCTTGATAAATTGCTAGCACGGATTCTGCAATTGTCAGCCGAGATGTTAGCGGGACAAGCAGGACTTATCGCGCTTCGGGAACCAATTGGCGGTTGGACGTTAGCCGCATCTCATGGAATCCCGCCAACTTTTCTGCGTTATTTGGATCCATTATTGGCTGAGGTCCCGGATAGTGAAGATTCGGCTAGATTTGAACTACCCGAAATCAACCGCCTGCTACAAAATGTGACCCGTTCAGCTAGCATGGGATTACTCACAGGCGTTGGATTGCCTTTGATTGTTCGTGAACGGGTCATCGGGGTTATATTTATATTTAGGAATTACCGTGGTGGTTTCTCTTCAAATGATCGTGCGTTGTTACAGAGTTTTGCTGATCAAGCTGCAATTGCTGTCCAGAACGCTCGCCTGTACACTCAGGTAAGCCAAGAAAAACAACGAATGGATGCATTGCTAGACTCTGCGGCAGATGGGATCTTGATATTAGGTCCAGACCATATCATTGAACGGTGCAACCCAGCCTTCTCGCGCATGGTTGGAAAATCTATTGGTGAGATTCGTAATAAACCACATGAAGAAATCCTAATACTGAATAGGCAGAAGGAAGGGGCTTCGTTGGAAAATGCTGAAGCGGGTGGTTGGCCACTGACGCCGAATGCAACGCTATATGTCGAGGGCGATATAAGGCGGCCTGATGGGGTGAAACTACCAGTAGGGATCACTTACGCACCACTGGTCAGCTCAGATGGGAAACTAGTTAATATCGTTGCGACAGTCCGAGACATCACTCGCTTCCGAGAAGCAGAGGAGTTAAAGAGTACATTTATCTCGGTAATCAGTCATGAGCTAAAAACACCCGTTGCATTGATCAAAGGTTATGTCAGTACGCTTCGTAGAGAAGACGCTTCTTGGGAACGCAAGATAGTACAGGATTCTCTTGAGGTCATTGAAGAAGAGGCAGACCGTTTAACTCAGTTAATCGATAATTTACTAGATGCATCGCGCTTGCAAGCTGGTGGATTATCAGTGAACCTTTCAGATGTCGCTTTGGATGTTATTGCAAGTCGCATATCGGAAAGATTCCGTACTCAAACAGAGATACATTCAATTATCGTTGACTTCCCGACAGATTTCCCCGTTATCCTCGCCGATGAGGATAGAATCTCTCAGGTAATTTCAAATCTTATCTCAAACGGTATCAAGTACTCCCGGAAGGGCGGTGAGATAAAAATCCAAGGGCGTGTCTTCCCTTCACAAGTTGTGGTCTGTATTAGTGATCAAGGTCCTGGAATAGCGCCGGGTGATATTCCCTATATATTTGACAGGTTTTATCGTGCAGATGATGCCTCACGGACGACCAAAGGAGCTGGGTTGGGATTGTACCTATCAAAAGCTGTCGTCGAAGCCCATAGAGGGAAAATTTGGGTTGATCCCAGACCTGGGGACGGAGCGCGTATCTGTTTTTCTCTTCCTCGGGAATAAAATACTCTTTTCTTGTCAGTTTTTTATTAAGTAGAATGATTTATTAGGAGATATATATGCCGAAAACCCAAGTTAGCTGTCCAAATTGTCGACAACCAGTTGTTGCAGAAATTCAACAACTATTTGATTCTGGTGAAGATTCCAGAGCGAAGCAAATGCTTTTATCAGGACTGTTCAACGTTATTCAATGCTCCAATTGTGGATATCAAGGCAACTTGGCGACGCCGATTGTCTACCATGACCCTGATAAAGAATTATTGTTGACGTTTGTGCCTCCTGAGATTGGCTTACCAAGAGATGAACAGGAAAAGATTATTGGCACTTTGATCAATCAAGCAATCAACCGCTTGCCTCAAGAAGAGCGTAAAGCTTATATATTGCAGCCGCAATCAACCTTGACCATGCAAGGATTGGTCGAGAGAGTATTGGAAGCCGATGGTGTTACGAAAGAGATGATCACAGCCCAAGAGAAACGATTGAAGCTCATACAGAGATTAATCACTTCATCTAAGGAGGAACGTTTAGAGATAGTGAGCTCCGATGAAGAACTCATTGATGCAGATTTCTATGGACTCTTAAGCCGTTTGTATGAGACTGCGGCTCTATCAGGTGACCAACATGGAGCCCAACAAATTGCAGATTTGCAGAAATCAATCATGCCTTTGACTGAGTATGGGAAGAAATTATTGGCTCAAAACGAAGAAGTGGAAGCAGCAATCAAATCATTACAGGATGCTGGTGATACACTAACAAGAGAAAATCTACTCGAGTTATTCATTAACGCCCCAAGCGAGACACGTTTGCAGGCATTAGTGAGTTTAGCGCGTCCTGGTATGGATTACGAGTTTTTTCAACTATTAAGTCAGAGGATCGACCGCGCTCGAGGGGATGGACGGGTGAGATTAATCGATTTACGGTCGGACTTATTAGAGATGACTGAAGCGATTGATCGACAAGCTGAAGAAAGGCAAATATTAGCGAAGAAAATGCTTAACACGATCCTGACTTCGCCTAACGTTGAAGAAGCACTGCGCGAGAATTTACCAGTCGTCGATGAGTTCTTCATTAGGGAAGTTGAGTCGGCAACAGCAGATGCTCGGAAATCTGGAAATTTGGAAAAAATAGCTATGCTGCAGAAGATAACTGAAGTAATTGAAAAAGCGAGTGCTCCCCCCCCCGAAGTTCAATTTATTGAAAGGCTTATCCAAGCAAGTGATGACGCTCAAAGGGATCAAATCCTTCAAGAAAATAAAGAAAAAATCACCCCAGAGTTCTTAGGACTATTTGCCAACCTGCTTGCTCAAATTGAAAGTAATGAAGATCAGGAGCTGAAGAGACAAGTTTCTGATGTCTATGATCAAGTTTTGCGTTTTTCAATGCAGGCGAATCTTCAATCTTAACGCGTAATTTGATTCAAAAGCAAATGATTAGCTAGGTCGAGATTGGTCAGTTAATTCTTATTCAATGAGGGGATTATCCAATCTCAACCCATGACCTCTAATCGTTACGATAAAGGCATGATCAACTTGAGATTCTCGTAGACGTTCGCGTAATCTCCGGACCAGGGCATCCAAAGCTTGGTCTGAAATCATTAATGCTTGTTCTTCTCCCCAAACGTTAATAATTAACTCTTTTCTTGAGACTACACGGTCTTGATGTTCGTAAAGCAATTCGAGCAAGGTGTACTGAGATACAGATAGGGGCGGTAGAATCTCCCGGCTACCTACCCAAACTCGTCGAGAGCGTTTTTCTAGCCTTAGTAAATGATTATCCTGAGGTAGTTTATCGAAAGTAGATGAATCCAAGGGGAGGGTTGCATCAGAACTGAGGAAAACAAACTGTTGAATGAGAGCTACCTGGAGTGTGTCTCCATCCTGCATTGAAACAGATTCCTGAATTCTGTTACCGTTTAAATGCAGCCCGTTTTTACTATCTAAATCCTCTACATTAACCCCGTTGGTGGTAGGAATTAGTACTGCATGTCGTCTAGATACTTGCCGATTGGGAATTACTATGTCGCATGTTGGTTCACGACCAATATACAAAATATGATTGATAACCCAACGCTGCCCATCGAGAGGTCCAGTTTGAGCGACTAATAATGGAGCATCCTCGCTCAGTTTCTGCATCTTTATCTCCTCGAGAGTATAATATCATAAAGTGAAGTAATTTATAAGTATTTATCATTCCCTAGGTTGACAACGCCGCGGTCAACTGTGTGGATAATTGTTAATTATGCCAATTCCGCTAAGTGCAGGAGAAGTTCTTCGGGAACGCTATAAAATAAAACGAATCGTCGGTCAAGGTGGAATGGGGAGTATCTATCTGGCGGATGATTTGCGTCTTGACGGTCGCTTGTGCGCATTGAAAGAAGTTAACCACGATCGCTCAATGCCGGGGGATCTATTGGCTCAGTCGCGAGCTCAATTTCTACGTGAAGCGACTGTTTTAGCTAGGCTTGATCATCCCAATTTACCCAAAGTCTCTGATTTTTTCTCGATCGATGATCGCGATTACCTGGTCATGGATTTTATTCCCGGAAAGGATTTGCGTACACTGATGATCGAGGCTCGTCAGAAAGATTCATTTCTGTCTGAAAGAGTTGTATTAAGTTGGGCTAACCAGCTTGCTGATGCATTAAGCTATATGCACAGCCAAAGCCCTCCAATACTACATCGCGATATTAAGCCGGGAAATCTTAAAATCACACCAACTGGATTGTTGAAGTTGGTTGATTTCGGATTGGTTAAAATACTCGCTTCGGAAGAAATGACAATCACAATTTTGCAGGGGCGGGGGACTGCCTTATACACCCCACTTGAGCAATATGGTGGGGATTCCGGACATACAGATGCGCGCAGTGATATATATGCATTTGGAGCAACCCTATATCATTTATTGACAAACCAGCGGCCAGTTGAAGCAAGAGAATTATTTTTACAACCAGATTCACTTATTCCCCCAAGACAGTTGAACCCCAACATAAGTGTTCGCACAGAGCGAGCCATAATTTGGGCGATGAACTTACACCCTGAAAATCGACCTCCTGATATCGTGACATTTAAGAAAGCATTATTGGGTGATTGGAATCCAGCCACAAAACCCCGAGCTCCATTACCAGCACCGTCACTAGCTGATTTAGTATCCAGTCCATCTGAGCTATCTTTGATTTTAATCTCCGCAGGGATGATTATGTTGAGCCTGGTGCTAACGCTACTTTACTAATTCTAATCCCCCGACTTTTCCATGCATACATATTTCGTAAAGAGCAGGTATTTTCGGATTAAACGTGTTGCTAGTTATGTCTTCCTAACCGTGTTTCTCCAGCTCGCCACCCTATTGTTGCTAAAATACCAATTGCTGATCCTGCTAGGGCGATTACTATTACAGCCCAAGCTCCGTATTCATCTAATGCGCTTGTGCTGCCTGGGAGCTTTAGTGCTAGATAACTGTACGCAACAAGGCCACCAATCACAATCATAAATCCTGCTCTGACCCCCCAACGCACATCCCCTAGTATCGCAGCAAAGCGATATGCAACATAAGCAGTAATAAAGATTACCATAGCCGCCATGAACCAATCCAACAAACTTGGCCGACTCGGGAAATTTGGTTCTGGGATTGGAAGAATAATTGATGTTTGAGTTGGTGTGGGTGTTGGAGTGACTGTGCCAGTGGGCTCTGGACTCGGTGTGGCGATTTGAGTGGAACCGTTTTCGGGTGGAATATCGAATTGCAGGATATCTGATTGTTTTGCAGACTCGCTTTCAGCTCGAATTTCCATCAATCCAGGTGCGGTCACTTGAATCCTTGCTAGGGCAATACCTCCCTTAGTCGATGATAATTGAGGGTGAGCTGAGACTTCAGTGCCATTCGTTATTATAAAATTTACTGAGGTATTGTCTGGAACAGGATTCCCATTGCTGTCAATAATTACACCAGTAGTAACTGGGATTATGTCCCCTAGTCTAAATATCTGAGCTGGTTCTTGTTCAGCAGTAGATGTTCCTTGATCGCTTTCTTGATCGGTGGTATCGACTATTAAAGGGATGGTTTGATATGGATCAGGTGCGGTTGCTGTGGCAAGTTCATAGCCTGCCCCTGGTACAGATACTGGTGAGCTTCCCACCGGTTGGAGTTCTCGATATAACAGTCGTGCTGCTACATCGATAAAACCAGTACTGTGGCTGAAGAGTCCATAATATGTGCTGATTTTTGAAATGTCAGTCGCATCCAGATAGTAAGGAGCATTGAAAGCGAACAAAACGATCCGTTTTCCTTGAATAAGATCTGGACGATCAGTGAGGAGTTTCTGTAATGTATCTGATAATGGCGCATCCTGTTTTATATCCAGTATACCGAACACGATCCAATGGGCGCGTCTTAAATCGTTTTCGATTTGAAGATTGTCTACCTCGCCATCCATATATACATCCAAATCATGATACGAGAACGCAGAGAGGTTGTACGGTATAGCAATACCAGCAGCTTGTGGACCATACAACCGAAGAACTGCTTGTCGGAAGTCCTCAGCATTCAGGATCATATTCTCTTTGCAGTCGCTGCACTGTTTGAATGAGCGCGTGTCGCTGATAAATACGATTCGATCGTTTTGATTGGGTGGATCAGGGATAGTTTCGGAGAGGTCGGCCAATGATGGGCTAATTAAAGTCCCTGCATTTTGAGCTACGTCGAAAGTTGTTTGTTGGAACTGACCAATGTCTTCAATACCGCTGAACTGTGGGAGTGTATAGGAGAGATTAAAGGTTGGGTAAAGCGTAAACTTTTGAGTTAATATGCGGAGGACTGACTCATCTACTCGTTGAGCAAAAGCGGGATCTTCGCGATATTTTTGCGCAAAGAATACTAATGTGCTTACAACTTCTTCATATTGATCGGTTTCAGAACTGCCAGCTATATCACCCAAGTAGAGCATGTCATTTCCAGCTAAGAATGCATTTATCGCGACACGTTGTGCTTCATACTCTTGTCCAGTGAGTTCGTAAAATTTGCGGATCGCTTGGCTGCCAAGGTCATCGCTGATCATGATTCCACCGGATTCGCGCCAGGATGATATAGGTTCCATGCTCATTAATGTATCGAACGCCTGGGGATCCAGACTGACTGGGCGGGTAGTTGCCCGAATATTTTCTTGGAGACCTTGGTAACGTACGTGAGATGTTAATAGGCCATCGACGGTGCTCGCTGTCGTCGGAGCATCACCGGTTACCGCAAAGAATGGTGCTAGATCATTTTTTGCCAACTCGTCTGATGATTTGCGAACTGTGGCTACTTCATCTTCTGGAAAGCGATCAGCTCCGCCATTGCCTGGGAAATGCTTGGCGATTACGACGATTTTGTTATCACTACCTTTGTGGATCCCGGAAATGTATCCACGGCCCATTTCACCAACCCAAAAAGGATTTCCGCCGAATGATCGGGTACCCAGGTCGCTTGGGCTAAATAGGCGAGGTGCTTCAATTACGTCTAAGGAAGGGTTGAGGAGAAGGTTTATCCCGATGGCTGAATATTCTGTGCCAATTACGATTCCTACTTGTTCGGCTAATTCCGGTGTCCATGTTGCACCAATAGCCATCTGGTTTGGCAGCTCAGTAAAACCCGAAATGATGACTTCGTTCGGGTAGTTATTTGCTACCATATCTGTTCCAACAAATAATGGAATAAAGTGAAGAGGAAGGTCTTCGCTGAGCGGGTTTTCGGATTGTTCCTGGATTGTAATCCAACGACTGAGTTGAAGATTACGTATCATTTCAATGATGTCACGAAGCTCGTTTTGGCTGTATCTGAAATTGTCGTTGCTACCTTTAAGAATCACTCCTCCGAGATGGTGGTTTACAACAAGATCATGGATTTGTGTATTTGTATCTACATCCATACCTTTAAAGGTTGTAATAAAAAGCTGCCCGACGCGTTCTTCAGGACTTAGTGTTTCCAGCAGTGCTAATGCATTATCCTCAGCAGATGGTAGTTGTAGGAGAGGTGTAAATCCATAGCCACTGATGTTTGGTGATATCAAAACGGTTAGGAGCAACGTAATAACTATTGAACGACTAATTAAGCGCATCTTAGTATTATTATATTTCCAATAAGATTTAGCAATCTAGTTTAGCTTTTCCTAATGTTGCTGCCTGCATTGTATTGTGTTTCTTCTTCAATAATCTCATTTAATAATCTTCGCCGATTTTTTCCAGTCAAGAGTTCAAGTCTTCGGATTCGAAGCGGATCAATTTCTAAACGCAGCAAATCAAGTTCATGCTGGGACGGAAGCGGTGTTTCTTGTATGTCTGCCGCAATTTCTAATTCGAACCCTGTTTGGCTCATTATTCTCTCAATTGCTACTCCAGGATGGTTGCTTATTAACCGCATCCGTCCATTCGCAAAATCAAATTGGCCTAGATCTGATATGAGGTATCGTGGGCCTTTTCCATGTGTGCGATGATGTGTATGCCCTAAACCAGAAAGTATATCTATTTTTGGAACAAAAGTGAGCCTTGAGTGGCGTGGAACATAGAAATAGATTTTATCAATATATGTTGTAACATCTGGAATGCCACCGGTTCCAGGCAGTTTCATCCGTGGGACTCCACTTGTAGAATAATTTCGACCGAAGGCGATATTATTTGTATTTCCATAGCAGTCAATTTGTCCAGGTCGAAAAAACTCCTTTGGCTTCAATGTAGTTAGAACCTCTGTTATTGCCCGGACAAATCCAACATTAGAGAGTGACCGGTCTAACCAGAGCTGTTCGATATTCGTTAGCCCTAGAGGAGCTGGCTGACGGCACATACTTTGCCCTATTGCAGACGCGAAATATAGTCCTGGTGCATGAGTGTGCCTTGCTAACAGGTATCC
>JBFENN010000009.1:0-36355 GCA_041551115.1 Anaerolineales bacterium | reverse complement strand
GCGCCATGGTGCAGGAGAGATTTCATTCCAGCGTGTACTTCTTCAAGCGTTTGGATTTTTACTTCGTCAGTTGTTCGTAGAAGAGAATAATACGTGCGGATGTATAATTCAACTTCTTCAGAAGCAGTTCGGGGTACAGTTCGTTCCAACTATTTCCTCCGTCGATTATTGGGCTTATTGTAAATTGGAGGGGCATCCTGCGGACCATAGCGAGGTGGGCCGATTACGCTGTATACGAGTGAGTAGATAATTGTTACTGCCCCAAATCCGATTAACGCCAACAGCAATGCCACGACCATTACTGCCAGGAAACTTTCTACGGTACCAAAGATAGGTAGGTCAATGCTTTGTGATAATTCAGCTGGGATGGGCACCCATCTCTGACGAGCATTTTCCTGCACAACTAAAATGGCACCGGCTATGGCCATGATCGGAATAATCAGGATCAGCAAGCATCCGATGCCTCGCCAAATAGGGTGAATCTTCCATGGCGTTTCTGCCATGTGGGTTTGGGGATTATATTTATCGTATTTTCCCATTAGACCCCTCCGTTATTCTTGTTCAAAGGCTCTAATTCCGCAGCATGCTCTATCGCACGGATAATCGAATAGTAACCCGTACAGCGACATAGATTACCAGTGATGGCATGCTTAATTTCATCAATGGAAGGTTCAGCGCGTTCTTCTAATAGCTTGGCAGCTGACATAATAAATCCTGGTGTGCAGTATCCACATTGAACCGCAGACTCATCAATAAACGCCTGCTGGACAGGATGCAGTTGGCCTTCTTGGGCCAATCCCTCAATTGTAACAATATCAGCTAGATGCGCCCGAGGAGCGGGAACTAGACAGCTCATGACAGCAACACCATCCAAGAAAACCGTACATGCTCCACATTCGCCTTCCGCACAGCCTTCTTTTGTTCCGATCAAATTGGCGTCCTCCCTCAGCAAGCGCAGAAGAGATTTATCATACCCACTCGCAAATGTATATCCAACACCATTTATCCTTGTTTCAATCATTGAATGGGAATTATGACTCGTTTGTTCAGATAATTGAGGAGCATGGCCTCGAGACTCACTACCCCATAGTAATATGGGATGGTCAGGTATATCGGAGAGGAAAGAACCATCCTTGATGGCGCGCAAACCGCGCATCGTACACACCCGCACCATCTCTTTCCTGTAAAAAGATGATCCCCGTAGGTCATTTATCGGAGCAGCTTCTTTTTGTGCTAAGATCGCTGCTTCTTCTATTGCTTCATCATTCAGAGTTCGTCCCACCAAGAGTTCTTCTGCTTGGTGAGCATGAATTATCTGTGGCGCGACCGCCCCCATAGTTATTGAAGCATCAGTTATTTGCTCATCTTCTACAGTCAAGATGACACTTATATTAACCACAGAGATCGCTTGTGCGTTCCTTAGTCCCAACTTCGTAAATGTACCTCGTTGATTCGATTGCAGTGAAGGGAATATGACATCAATGAGCATTTCATCTGGGCGCATGATCGTTGTGCGCACACCAGTATAGAAATCCTTAAGAGGAACTACTCGCTCACCATGTAATGAACGCAACTTGACTTCAGCTGATAATCCCATGAGTGGAGTTATGGTGTCATTGGCGGGCGAAGCAGTAATAAGATTTCCGGCAATCGTGCCGCGGTTCCTTATTTGAGGTGCACCAACCTCCCACGCGGCTCGGGCTAGTGGGTATGCAAATTCGCGAATCAACTTTGAATTCACACAATGATTATGAGTGACCAATGGGCCCAAGTGAAATCTCTGATCATTATCCAAGACGATTTGATCTAGATCTGGTATTCGGGTAATATCGATCAGTACTTCAACACCCAAACGTATCCCGCGCTCAATTTCAAGCATCAGGTCAGTCGCGCCAGCTACGATACGCGCTTTTTCTCGATGCTCAGAAAGTAATTCCAAGACGTGATCAACATTTGTTGCATTGATATATTTATGCCACATTAGCGACTCCCACTCCCCAACATGCTACGAACAATTCTTTGCGAACAAGTTCTGCTCCTAAAGGTTTACTAATCATACTTATTGCTGGCCCATGATCAGGGTGATACCTCAATCAGCTTACCAGTTCCACCTTTTTGTAACATGATTATTTCTGCCAATATGCTGACAGCAATCTCCGCTGGGGTCTCTGCATGAATATCTAATCCCACTGGTGAATGTACTTTTGTTAGCAGATGTTTCTCAATCCCCATTCCTCTTAGCTTCTCACAAGTTGTTGCCCACCTGCGCCTAGATCCAATCACTCCAATATAGGCTGCGCCAGATTGAAGTAATACGGGCAGCCCAGGGACATCGATATCGACTCCGCGAGTGGCAAGTACAATATATGTCGTCGGCGTGATTTTTAACTGCCCTGGTAGTTCTTCCATTGACACAGGATAGAACTCCTCAGCATACGGATTATTTTCCCGATTACAATATTCTTTCCGATCGTCACTCATAGCTATTCGGTATCCAAGCCAACTGCCCAGTCGTGATACCTCTCTTCCTACATGGCCTCCACCAATGACTAGCAATAAGGGTCTCGGATTAATGGGCTCGATAAACACTGCCACTTGTCCACCACAGACACCTGGATCACCACGTTCTGGATCCATCATATTGAATTCGATATATTTCGATTTATTCTGATGAATCGCTTCTAGTGCCTCCACAATTACTCTCCCCTCCATCTCTCCCCCACCCACTGTACCCGAGATCTCGCCGTTCGGATAAACGATCATTTTACTAGCTGGACCGCGTGGGGTTGATCCACGACTTCGCACGATGGTACATAATGCGGCCGATCGGTTGCTTTCCTCTATTTCAGCAATGATCCCAAAGATTGTTTCAACCATAGTACGGTTTCACCAAGATCAGCGAATCAAAAAATTCTATAATTCCAATAAGCCCAATATAACTGGAAGGAGCTGCTTCTTTCTTGATACGACACCTTCCGCCCGCCGCGTGTTATCCATTTGCTTAGGGTACGGAAGGTCGCTCAACTCTGCAGGTTCATGAGAGACCAGCAATCGGCTAGAACTGCGCACAACATCCGTAACCATTAACATGGCAAAATCAAGTGTGTTCTCCTGACGTAGCTGATCAAGAGCATCATTCAGCTTTTCTAGATATTCAGATAATTGGAGTAAATCGGTCACCTCGACTTGAGCGATTGCAAAACGGAAACCCCCGGCAACATACATCTTCGTATCCGAATTTACGATTTCATTTGGGTCCCGGGTTCCCAAGCCTGCCCCTGCTCGTAAAACTTGCTTTCCATAGGAATCAATCGTCTCTCCGGCTAATTGGCCGTTACCGACAAAAGCCCATCTACCCAACCGGTCTGCTGCTTGTTTGTCCCGGTTGGTCGTTGTCGGTGAACTCAATATCAGAGTGTCAGATAGTAAACCAGCAAGCAAAACCCCGGCAATCTCTGGTGGGGCGCTGAAGCCAGCTTCTTCAATTCGCTCAGAGACCAAGGTACTGGTGCTGCCAACAACATCCACGGAGAATTTTATAGGTACATGCGTTGAAGAATTCCCTAATCGATGATGGTCTAGAATCTCTAACAACTCAGCCTCGTTCAACGAAGCAATAGCTTGGCGCGGTTCATTATGATCTACCAAGATTAATCTTAACCGAGGAGGATTCAATACATCGCGCTGCCTGGTAACACCCAAATACTTGTCATTGTCATCCACGATCAAGAATTCATTGTGCTCGGCCCGAAGAATGCGATTGACAGCATCCCGAATGCGCATATTAGCCTTGAATCGAGGTACGGATTCATCGCATGCTTCCTGACATCGAATATCTAGGATCTCACTGATACGCATTTCTTGTTGTCGGGGGTGCGGACCCACCAGTTCAGCAAACAGGTTGAATAAACTTACCCCGGTGATTAAACCGCAAGTGCTGCCATCAGACTCTACAACTGGTGCAATTCCGCGTGTTCGCGATGTTATCGCCCAAGCTTCCCGTAAAAGGCTCTCTGGACTAACGGTATCCAATCGTTGGTTCACTACATGAAAAGTAGGTGAGGCATCCGTGATCAAGATTGGCACTTCTAAACCCAGCTTCTTTAATACCCAAGTCGTCTGTGGATTTATTGCACCAGCACGCGCAGCAATAACATCAGCTCCATCAATTTCATGGAGCAACCAAGCATAACCCATTGCCGAAGCAATAGAATCCATATCCGGGTTTACGTGTCCTATCACATAGACGGTACTCATTTGAATGATTTTATCCATATAGATAATATTCCACAGTTATTCGGCTTTCTGCAATTTTCTCCAAAGTCGCTCTGGCACGATTGGGATTTTATCAACATCGACACCACATGCATCTCTGACCGCGTTCCCTATCGCTGGTGCAACACCATCCATGGGAATCTCGGCAATAGCTTTAACTCCAAAGGGGTGTGACGGTTCAAAAGTCTCCACAAAGATCGTCTCCAAGACTGGCATTTCATGTGCCTGATAAATATGGTAATCGCGCAAATCTCGCTCCCGAGCCAAGCCTTGCGTATCATAAAGCATCTCTTCACAAACTGCATATCCTAATGCTTGCGCCATGCCGCCCTCAACTTGACCCGAGGCTGTCACCGGATTAACGATAACTCCTGAATCGACTGCCATCAAAAGCCTATCTACATAGACCTGTCCAGTTTCAATATCGACGGTTACTTCAGCAAACTGCGCAGCAAAAGGCGGGGGAGATACTGGAGACATATAAGACGCCACACCCATGATCTGCTCTTGGTCACTCTGATGGAGAGCATGCCTTGCTATCTTATCCAAACTCAATGATCGACCATCAATGCAATTTGCTTGACCATTATACAAACGAATATCCCTTGCCACGATATTGGTTTCACCACTTTGTTCGTTCAGAATCTTTTCGGCACGCAGTTTAATTCGTTCGGCTACTTGTTGAGCCGCCTTAACAACTGCTCCTCCAGAAATATAAGTTGTGCTTGATGCATATGCTCCTTTATCAAATGGGGTGAAATCTGTATCGGATGAATAAGTGACTATATCCTCTATAGGCACACCTAACACTTCAGCAGCCATTTGAGTTAAAACTGTGTCCGAACCAGTTCCCAAGTCCGTGGCACCAATTAAGAGATTAAATGAACCATCATCGTTCATCTTTATACTTGCAGCCCCCATATCCAGATATGGTATTGCTGTCCCCTGCATAACTAGGGCAGCACCAATACCCCGCCTTAAATATGGTTTGTCCCGGGATTGACGCCATTTGGGGTTATCAAATTTCTCGTCCCAATTTATAGCCGCCCGTCCTTGGCGAACGCATTCTTCAAGACCACAGGTTTCAATCGTTTCAGGTCGCGGTTCACGCCCTTCGCTCCAAGCAGTGCTGAACGGATGTAGCTCGCCTGCACGTAAAGCATTTTTTAACCGGAATTCGAGTGGTTCAATGCCTAGTTGTTGGCTGATTTTCTCCATATGCCGTTCGACTGGCCAGTATCCTTGGGGAACGCCGTAGCCGCGGTACGCACCCGCAGGGGGATGATTGGTATAGACTATGTCAGCTGTGAACTGGATATTCGGTTGCTTTCTGTACGCACCATCACCGACATATAATGCCATTGATTTATGCCCGGTATTCCCTGTCACCGTCAAAGCATGGCATCCGTAAGCTCCTGTGTCTGTCAACACCTTCATAGCATTGGCTGTTACTGTTCCATCGCTCTTAACACCGGTTTTCATCTTAATCTTCATCGGATGCCGTGAGCGTGCAGCGATAAACTCTTCCTCACGGCTGTACTCATATAACACGGGTCGTCCAGTAGCAATAGTAAGGTGGGCAGCAACGTCTTCTATCAATACCTCTTGTTTACCACCAAATCCGCCACCAATACGTGGCTTCACAACACGAATTCGTTTGATTGGCAAACCCAAAACCGGGGCTAGCTGCCTGCGGACGTGGAAAGGCACCTGGGTGCTAGTCCGGATAACTAAACGATCATCCTCATCCCAATATGTTACCGCCACATGGGGTTCTATATGGGCTTGCTGTACTTTAGGAACTTCATATACGCCCTCAAAAACGTAATCGGCTTCTTGAAAACCTTTTTCAACATCTCCGATATCTATGTGGATACGAGCAGCTAAATTCCGTTTTGCATCGGAATCGGCAAAATCAACATATTCTGGTTCGTCATGGATTACAGGTGCGTCTGGTTCCATTGCTTTGGTAGGATCAAAAAGTGGGGGGAGGATTTCATAATCGACTTCGATGAGCTTCAACGCCACTACGGCAATCTCTTCCGATTCTGCCGCAATAAAAGCCACCCTGTCCCCAACAAAACGTACTTTTTTATCGAGGGAGAAACTATCGAGTGGACCAGGGATTGGATCAGACTGTCCAGCCGTCGAGTAAATCTCTCTGGGTAGATCTTGCCAAGTCAAAACTGCAACAACACCTGGTAGACTGCCAGCTTTGCTGGTGTCTATGTTTTTGATTAGTGCGTGGGCAACTGGGCTGCGCAGTACTTTAGCAACCAGCAATCCCCGCGTTTCAAAATCCCCCGCAAAAGCAGGCTTGCCCTGGACGAGTTTTACTGCATCAACTTTGATTTCTGGTTTACCTACACTTTGCCAGCTTTCGGCATCATGAGTTTGGTCAATTTTTGGTAGTACTGCACTTTTAAGGCTGGTCTCAACAACCGGCTGCATACGATCTGTTTCAGCAGACCCCTCAGGCCCTTGACCATGTTGAACCTTATCTTTGTCTGGCAGCCATTCAACTGGCGCTGAGATCAAATCACCTCCCGGATGGCAAGGTTCGGTATCTTCTCCCCGCATGATTGCCGCCGCACGCAAGACTGCTTGGACTGGCTTCACATAACCAGTACAGCGACAGAGCACTCCTGACAGTACCGTACGAACCTCTTCCTCGGTGGGACATGGGTTACGCTCAAGTAGATCTTTTGCTGCCAGAACTTGAGCAGGTGTGCAGTAACCACATTGTATCGCCCCACATTCCACAAATGCTTGCTGGATGGGGTGTAAACCGGACGTCATTTTCCACCCTCGTTCAGGGTGCTCCCCGAGATGCTCAATTGTTACGATTTCTTTCCCTGTGACTTGTAATGCCAATAATACACAGCTGTTAACAAGTTTACCGTCCACCATAACAGTACACGCGCCGCAATCTCCAGTCTCACACCCGTGCTTCACACCAAAATAACCCAAAGCTCTCAAGGCGTGCAACAAACTTGTGCCTGGTTGAATATCTACCACATGCTGGTTTCCATTAATCGAAAGTATTCGTTCCATCGTTTCCTTCCACCAAAGTCCCCAGATCGATCACATCATTCGATTTCAGATGATCCTTAAGGCATTCTTGAAATCATACACTCGAATTTTGCAAATCAGTTTGGTCATTCCATTCAGATCTGACCACATCTCTCATCCTATCGATCGGCAAGTATTTCCCATCAAGATCTTGATAATACCAGTGATCCCATCCATTACAAGGAGCCTTGAGAATTTCCTTTGCCACTTGATGAATTGAGCCCTGGTCACCTCTACAATTGAGATGTCCATTAGCCATTACCTTAGCCGTAATATCATTTTTTCCTTCGAAATAAAGCATATCACCAGGATTGATTAATCCTCTTTCCAACAAGGCGCCAAAAGGAACGCGTACTTTCCTCTGCTTTGTTTCAACCAGCAGCGCTTGTGCTGCTGGATCTGGCATAGATATTAAGGCTAATCTTTCCTCTGCAACGGCAACATATGCTTTATCTAACTCGATACCGATCCACTGTCTGCCTAGTTTTTTTGCTACAGCCCCACTTGTTCCTGTACCAAAAAATGGATCCAGGATGACATCACCCGGATTCGAACTCGCTAAAATAATTCTGTATAAGAGTGCTTCGGGTTTTTGCGTAGAATGGGCTTTCTTGCCATTTATTTTCAGTCTCTCTTTCCCCGAACAAATAGGTAAATACCAATCACTGCGCATCTGTAGACCACCATTGATCGCTTTCATAATATGGTGGTTGAAAGTGTATGAATTACCTTTTGCTTTTTGTGCCCAGATCAATGTTTCTTGGGCATTTGTAAATCGAACACCCCGAAAATTCGGCATTGGATTGGTTTTTACCCAGGCGAAATCATTTAGCACCCAAAAGCTTAAGTCCTGCATAATTTTCCCAATTCTGAAAATATTATGATACGTTCCGATGACCCAAAGTGTGCCTGTATCCTTCAGTACTCTTCTACAAGCAGACAACCAAGCATGTGTGAACAGATCGTACGACTCGAAAGAATCAAAATGATCCCATTGGTCTTCGACTGCCTGCACTTTGGTTCGATTGGGACGCCAAAGATCCCCCCGCAATTGCAGGTTGTACGGCGGGTCAGCGAAAATTAAATCCACTGATTTAGCAGGGAAATCATTGATGATTTCGATGCAGTCACCCTGGATAATTTCATTCTCTGGTAACCGATTATGCATAGTATTTTGAGATAACCAGCATCAAGGTTTGTTAGAGGATTTTCTTTATTGTAAGCCAATCCGGATTAGAGCTATTTGCAGTCGATAGCCTTTCTTCGGAGCCAAGGACAACTACCACTCCGTTATCCTTGACAGCATCAAGGATATCAGCCAAAGCAGTAAAGTGATCTCGCGATGTATTCAACACTTCTTCCCGCAATTTCTGACGATTCTCATCTGTAACGCCAATCAAATTACGAATCATTGAACTGTAGCCTTTGGCATCAGGGAGCTGGTAGGCATCAAGATCACCAATCGTTCCAATTATGCTCTTTGTTATCTCTTCTCGACTAAGTTTAAGCTTGCGTAGATAGCTGCCTGTTTTATCATAATTAGTAATTGTCTGCTCTAAGTTAGGATCACGATAAGATATATATGAAAAAATTCCCGATCGGCGGTTGAATGAACAGAACGCCCCATAAGCGCCACCCTGGACTCGAACTTGATCCCACAACCAAGTTGTTCCAAGATGTTTAGTTATTACAAGTATTGATCCATCTTGTTTATACCCCAACTGATAAATATTCGCAGCTTTACCGACATAATTCACTTGTGTGGGGACGGCTAAACCCTCGTATCCTCCGAGTAGTTCTGGCTTCCATAGCAAAGTTTGCTTTTCACTTGCCGGTAATATTTCCAGGAATTTGTTTAACTGTGGATTGAATTTAGAGAATTTATCATGATCCAAAGTTATATTGATGAGCATACTGTTACGGTTGACTAGGATTTCCTTGATCTCTTCCATTTTCCCTACAACACCGTCCCAATCAAACTCAATATCGTGAATCAATTGGCGGATAAAGAATAAATGATCAATGCCACCCATTTGCTCACTTACCCAGCCGGCTTCATTGAAAATTGCGCCCAGCCTCGAACCTACAAATTGGTGTCCGGCTGGTGCTAGGGCTGCTTCAAAACTCGCTTTCTCCTCAAGAACCATCTGTAAAACTCGTTCCCGGTTATCGAAATTTACTGTCAATAAAACATCTAATAAAATATCCAGCAAGTCTTGAGTATGATCCATAGTGGCTTTTCCGCGCAGGAATAACCAGCTTGCAGCTAGATCGGATTCGTATTTCGTTCCCGTGAAAGTAGTTGGGCGAATTCCGCCAGTTGTCCGTCCAATACGCTGAGAAAGCTTCACAAAATCCTCTTTCTCCGTACCGACTTCTATTAATGCACGCCCGAAGATTGGAACATATGGGAGCAATTTGATCGGAAGTGTGTGTAAATCAAAGCCTATATCGAGGTATACGATACCATTCGTAAAAAGATCATGATAATAGATTTCAGACCCTGAATATTGGAAGAATTCGAGCGGGATTTTCTTATTATATTTATCCAGATCACTTAGCTGTAATGAAGGTATTTTTGCGATATCCTCGGGCAGGTCGGGTTTCCCCTGGATTTCTTTCAATTCTTTGACATTTTGAACAATATTTTGAAGATCACTTTCTGACATTTGGGTTTGAGCGTCTACTAAGCGCTTTTGTTCGATAGCATCATTGCGCTCCTGTAAATTTTGGTCAGGCTCCATGATCACGGTTGTTCGGTGATCGTTATTTATAAGCTGACTTGATATTTGCTCTTCAAAGTAACATGGGTTCTCGTTTAAGGATTTCTTTATTTGCTTAAGAGGAGCATCAAATTCCAGCGATGCGAATGGATCTTCTCCATATAGCCACGTGGTTAAAGATCTCAACATGAGAGCTAAACCTCGGGGAAATGAACCGGTATTTTGTTCTCGCAGGAGAAATTCGAAGGTGTTCAGTGCAGCAGCAATCATGTCTTGATCGATTCCTACCTCAACAATTTGATCCAAGGAATCTAAAATCAATGCCTCGACCTCATCTATTTTTGGTAATTTAACTCCTCTCAATCCTGTAGAAAAGTATCTTTGACGTAATTCATCTTCAAGACCTTCACCAGTCAAATCTTCTCCCAATCCCGAATCAATCAGTGCCTTTCGCAAGGGAGATGCTGGAGTGCCGACAAGAATATAAGATAGGATAGCAAAACTCATTACTTCTACTGGGCTATTTATCTTTGGGAGCAGCCAGTTAACAGTAACAAAAGCCTTATTGGTCTCTTCTGCATCGCTAACTACGTATGGATGTGTAACTCGTTTTGGCTGAGAAAATTCTCCCTGTAAGCTAATGCTTGAATTTATCGACTTTGGTGAAAAACCATTGAGATATTTGTCAATTCGTTTTAGGCGCTCATTTGGATCGTCATCACCATAGAAGAATATGCGGGCATTTGACGGTGTGTAGTAATTTTCATGAAATGATCTAAATTGGTCGTAAGTTAAATCGGGGATGTTCTTTGGGTCACCGCCAGAATCAAATTTGTATTCTGTATCGGGGAATAATGATGTGCGTATATATCTTCCTAATAAATTATCAGGGGATGAATATGCGCCTTTCATTTCATTGTAAACGACACCTTTGAAGCTTAAAGTCCCACTGCTATCATTGAGATCATAATGCCATCCCTCCTGCTGCATTACATGCTCTGGTATTAGGGGATGGAATACAGCATCAAAATAGACATCAATCAAATTGTAAAAATCCTGCAGGTTTTGACTAGCTACGGGATAGCAAGTTTTGTCTGGATAGGTAAATGCGTTCAGAAACGTATGCAGTGACCCTTTTAATAGTTCAACGAATGGTTCTTTAACTGGATACTTATCGGAACCACACAGAACTGAATGCTCCATAATATGAGGCAGACCGGTAGAATCTGGAGGGGGGGTCCTGAAAATTATTCCAAATACCTTATTCTCATCACCGTTTTCCAAAGAGAGCAACTCTGCTCCGCTAGGCGTGTGTTTGAGATATCGCCCATGTGTATTTAATTCAATAATGAACTTCTCTTTAACCAACTCAAAGTTGTACATTGCCGTCATTGATTACTCCAAGGTGATATGTGATATTTAGTATATGAACGTAAACATAAAAGTAAGAAGTGCTCTTGAATAATTATACTGCCCTGGAGCAGCATTATGCGGAAATATGGGAATTAGAACAGAAAGGGACGCATTTACGATACATCCCTTCAATGTGAAACAATCAGAAACAATATGCCATCATAAACCCAATTCAGATATACATCTCTTGGTCAGCGTTCCAGCAACATCCTGCCGAAAGTCTGCGCCAGCCCATTCATCACCTGCATCAGAATATGCCGAACGAGCTGCTTCTACTACCCCGTTTGCATCCGGTCCATCGAAAACTAGCCGTGGATATTCTCCATAACCCCCCAATACGACTCTGGTTCTACCAGAAGGCCATCTTGCTGCCGCTACACAAACCTGAGGTAAGTCAGCTGGGGATCTAGATACATACTTAAATGCTAGTTGAGGATTCAATGGGATGTTAATTTTTGTGATGATACGTTTATGAAGTTGTGCAGTTCGCATGGCGAACAATTCACCCAAAGCAGCAATTACATCGCCTGGCATAAACTCAATTGCACTGTCTACAGCCAATAATGCAGATGTTAATGTCGATCGGCCATCAGCCCTTACGATTGTTCCCGCAATTGTACCCACTTGACGAATATTGTAGTTTGTCTCAAGGAGAATCGCATCTCGGAGAGAACCGGGAATGAGGTCACAATCACTAAGTGCTTGAAGGGTAGAAGTCGCACCAATTTCCAGATGATTCCCATGCTTTTCGATTATGGATAGCCCTAAGTCCTGGAGATCAACAATCGCAATTGTTGAAGCCGAAGGCTGGGATAACCATGTCCCCCCACCCAGCGGGTAAATATCCATATCGCTTTGCGATAAAAGTTCCAAAGCCTCTTTTATATTCGATGGCCGATAGTAGTTCTTTATCATTCCTACTTCCTTAATTTGCCGTCAGGGGTGCAATTCAAATTATTATAGGGTGAGCTAGCTTAATTTTTGCTATTCGTCCGGATACACTTTCCATCCCAGGGCTTGTATATCTACCTGATTGTATGTTTCTTGAGGTACATCAACCATTAAAGCTTCTGCTTCTGCGAGTAGTTCTCCTTTTGGGCTGTATATAGCTCCGTGAGCAGTAGCTGTTCGGCGTTTTCGCTTTCCAATCTTGCCCACCAATTTCAATTGCTGACCAACCGGTACATTTTTTCGGTAGCGGATATCCAAACGGGCAGTATACATAAACCGTGGTGGATCGACTTCCATATGGGATCGCCCACAAATTTCGTCGAGCATTGCAGCAACAACCCCACCATGTACTACGCCCGGATAACCTTGGTAAGATTCACTGACGGTGTACTCAGCTGTTACTTCGCCAGGTGCTGTATGGTAAAAAGCCAGCTTCAATCCAAACGGATTTTCGATCCCACAAACAAAACAATACCGTGAGTTCGGTTGCTTACCAGCACTCATAAATTATCCTGCGCAAAAGTATCAATTAGCAACCTCACATCACCACCCACCGGGTATAGTATTGGGCATGTGCAGCCTCGTCGGCGATATTCGTCAACCTTTGCTTTTGCTTCAGCGGGCGTACCCGACGCGGTGATTCGATAAATCAGCTCATCAGGTACAAGGTGTTTAGCGCGTTGAATCTGATCGTGAGTAGCAGGCCATCCAAGGATAGATTGGATCTCAGATACAACGTCTGGTGAAACTCCAGATGCCTTGGCGATATGAGGCTGCTGGGCTAGATATTGCGTTAGCAATCCGCGCGTGGTATCCACGGCTTGTTCACGATCAGTTTCAACCGAACAGACTACTAGCTGCGGCCGATCAATTTCATCCAAAGTTCTGCCATTCTTGCGAGCACCTCGATCGAGAAGTTCCATGGCGCGATCGTTATACTCTGGTGGCACGCAATAATTAAGTACTACGCCGTCGGATATCTCACCTGTTAATTCCATCATCTTATCGCCGGTCGCCCCAATCATTATTGGTACATTACGCGGTTCTCGACTGCCGTGTACAACGTCGAGCTCAATGCCATCAACTTGGTGAAACTCTCCATGGAATGTAACGCGTTCCATATTTAGCAGTTTTCGTAAAAGGTGAACTGTCTCCCGCATAGCGGTGAGGGGTTTACGTCTATGAATACCAACATTGCGTGCCAAAGGATCCCACCACGCTCCGATTCCACAAATCACTCGGTCTGGTGCGAGATCATCTAAAGTTAGGAAAGTAGCAGCTAATAAGCCAATGTTACGCGTCCAATTGTTAATAACACCAGATCCAACCTTGATTCGATCTGTTACTGCCGCATAGGCAGCCATCGGGACAATTGCATCCCTCACCAATCTCGATTCAGCTTGCCAGACTGCCTCAAAGCCTCTTTTTTCAGCATATTTTGCATAATCCAAACCATCGCGCAGATCATGGGCATCTTGTAAATAAAGTGCGATTCGGTCTGTCATTATTTTGCTCCTTTTGTTTCATCAGTCCAACTGCAAACTAGTAATAAACTCTCTACTATTCGTCAGTGAACTCAGCTTCAATCTGCTCCAAATCTTCCGGCATATCAACATCCAATGCAAATGATGGCAACTCACAAACCTCTAAGCGTGCACCCGCGTCGATGGCTTTGGCACAGTGCTTGTGGAATGAATCTAGCCCAAATTCAAATTCAATTAATCCTACTGGACAAACTAACAATGCGTTCGTCCCATTTCGATGACGGTCTGGGGCTACCACAACGACGGGTGGCTCCACCGCGCGGCTAAGCATCGCGATTATATCCTCGGGGGTTATTAATGGCAGGTCTGCGGGCAAGACTAATACCCCCCTGGTTACATAATTCTTAGCCACAAAAGTAGCCCGGGCTAAGGCTACGTTTAATTGTGAAGCTCCATTTTCCTGCACTGTCCGAGCGCCATGCTCTCTGGCTAACGCCAAAGCTGCCTGATCACGACTGATAACCAGTACCTGCTCGATCTCCGGGATTGTTTTTAAGGTATCGATTGTATGTGTAAGTAAATTTTTGTTTAATCTCGTTCTCTCAACTTCTGAAAGCACACCGGCTAATCTTGACTTTCCTCTACGTAAGGGTTTTACGGGAACTATTGCCCATAGGGTCATGCTTAATGTTCCTTTCTAATGTACAGTTATTAAGGGGTAAGTCTTGCTATTCAAGTCTGGGCATTCCCTTCTTCTCCATAGTTAATTACTCTTACTTTGCGTTGTAGCTCATACCAAATTCTAACACCTCCCGTGCCAGTCTCTGCCTATCATATTCATTAAGCATAACTGTATTGGTAATCAAAGGTCTTAATCCCAAATCCTCAATTTCTTCATCAAGCTCCGCATCCACGGTATCGAAAATAAATCCTGATAGTATCCCGACGTAGTGCTTGGCAACCGTGGTTGCAGATGGAGTTATACCAAGTTCGCGATACATTTTTGCAGCAGGTCCTTTGATCGTTTCACCCGCAATGATTGGAGATACCGCAATGACTTCTTTCTTTTTTACCTCATCATATATACCAGGAACCGCCAAGAGCGGATCAATACTCACCCAAGGGTTAGAAGGACATATCACAATAACATCAGCAGCACGAATGACGGCGATAACCCCTGGCGCAGGATGAGCGTTTTCTACACCTTGGAAACGAAATTCTTCCACTTTAGGTATACATTTCTTTTGGACGAAATATTCTTGAAACTGCAATATTCCCTCTTCAGTATGTACTTGAGTTGGGATTGGATCATCACTAGCTGGGATAACTGTATGAACTATTCCCCACATTCTACACATATCTTTGGTGATCTTAGATAATGGTTCGCCTTCTCTCAGCCTGTTTGTACGGATGATATGGGTTGCCAAATCGCGGTCCCCAAGACGAAACCAATCTGCACCACCCAACGCAACGATTTCATCAAACGCATGCCAACTTTCATCAAGCCGCCCCCATCCCGTATCAGGGTTAGCAATACTGGCAAGTGTATAACACACAGTATCCAAATCCGGGCAAATCCTCAAACCGAGATGATCAAAATCATCCCCAACATTTACAATTATAGTAAGCGAGGCGGGAGGCAGACAAGCTGCAAGTCCAGCAGCGAGTTTTGCCCCTCCGACCCCACCCGCCAATGCGACCACTCTTAATGCATTAGTGGCTCTTTCTGCTGAAACTATCAAATTAACGCTCTACAGTACGACTGTAACTTCATGAAGCGATTGTCTTGTTTTAGGTGGTGGGACAATCTCCGGATAACCCATTAAAACCAATCCTTGCGGATCCCATGTCGGAGGTAGTTCAATGACCTTGTGAATCATCGCCTGGGCAAATAATGGAGCGCACAACCAGACCGCTCCCAAGCCCAATAGATGTGCAGAAAGTAGCAAATTTTCTCCAGCCATTGCAACACTTTGTGTCCCCATCGTATATTCTGCTGAATACTGTTTTGTTCCTTGTCTACCAGCCAGTTTTATTCGATCAAAGCATAGTAGTATCGCCGCTGGTGCAGATATAATTCTCTCGATTGATCGTGAAACCTGATGGTCAATATCAAGTTCAGAAAAGCCCTCGCTTGCTAGATCACGACGTAATTCCTTCCCCATGCCTCGAGCAAGTGATTCTCTTGCTTGCTTTGATTTCAATAGTATGAATCGCCATGGCTGATGATTATGTGCTGAAGGCGCGCTCATTGCAATCTTCAATATTCTATTTACCAGTATATCGGATATGGGTTCCTGGGTAAACTTCCGTATTGATTGGCGAGCTAAAATACACTTCAGTACTGCTTTTTCCCTATCTCGCTCGATGATTATCGCGTGCATCGTGTGCTGGTTTAAAAACTTTTCAATGGCAGCAGATTCAGCTGAAGTGCATCCGACAAGTATTTTTATTTCAGATTCATTTTTAAAAAGATCTATGGAAGTCGCTAATCCACAGATATCTTTATTTGGCGCACTCCCTACAAAAATATCGACTCCTTCACCATCACCGGATCGTGTTCCAGCTAGGTAGCCGTAGTCAATTGGGTATAATAAATCCTTGTATCTGGGATGTTTGGAACCTTTCGGACGATCGATGATAATTTCACGAGTATGGACGAAATCATCAAGAGCTGACCAAAATTCAGTCGACGGTTGACATCTACCCTTCAATTTACTCTCCAACTACAAATTAAATGTAAAAACCAGGTCCTTATCAATTTGTTCATCATATTGACCGAGAACGGCAATGTGATCCATCTCCAATTCCCATGACAGATCACGGAAGGCAAGTTCATCCATCATACATCCAAGGTTGCAATTATTGATATCTCCATGAGCGAGAGTGATATGGGGTATCCAATTTTCCGGGGTGTAAAGGATGCTAGCATCTTGTGAAGCATTATGCACTGACTGCCAAATCTTGGTCTGAAATTCCAATAAGACAGCATCTTTTACAACATTAAAGTAAATGATCGGCACTGCGCCAGTAAAGATCCCCAATCCCGCTGTTCGAACGGTAACTGGAGCTGCTTCTAAGCTGATATCGACCAAGATGGGTTTCAGTAGACGTAGATTATATGATTTTGCAACATGCCAAGAAATATGGGGGATGGGTGTGTCATATGACGCTTCAAAACCACAATCAGTATGCAAGGTATTCCACATATCCCTAATAATTTTTAAGTACCTTCCTTCTAGTAGTGATACTACTCCAAACATATTATCTCTCTTAGCGGAACAAATCCTGATCGATTGGCCTTAATACATCTCTCATTCGATTTTCAGTTAACTCATATGGAAATCCCCTAACGTGAACGATCGGTGTGCCTTCATCAGCTTGGCCCATGAGTAATGAGGCTCCAGCCGCTACTTCATCTGCCGCTCCGACTTCAGTGACCTGCAATTCACGACCGAAAAGATCGGGATGTCCACGCAAATTCACCAAGCCTGGTACTCCTGCTAATCCAATCGTTATTCCAACCGTTCCCAACCGCCAAGCCCGCCCATGAGAATCAATAATTAACACTCCTAATTTGACTCCAGCAGCATTTTCCAATTTCGCCCGCAATTCTCTGGCGGTCGCATCAGGATCACTGGGTAGTAAAAGCACCCATTCATCTGTGTCGCTGGAGAGTTCAGAAACATTCGAGTAATCGATCCCCGCATTTGCACAAATAAATCCTAAGCGATGCTCGACGATAATTGTCCCAGGCCGCATGCGGAGAATTTTCTTGGACTCTCCAAGTATTAGCTCGATCAATCTCGGATCCTTTCCAATTTGTTCAGCAACCTCGCTGGAGAAAGAAGAAGGCGTTATACCGCTTAGGTTCACCCAACGATTTTCCGCTTTAGATACAACCTTCTGAGCATATACCAGAATATCGCCATTAATAAGCTCGATATTGAGACTATCTAATCGTGATAAGGTGATTTCTACAAGATCATCGCCTGCTTCTATCAGTGGCACTTCTGTGAGTTGAGTAAAACTAAGCATGGCTGCAGGTCAAATAATCATTGGATAGGTAAAGGATAGGTAAACAAAGCCAGTTATGGACAATCGCTAGATTTATACTCCGGTTACAGCAATACTGGCCGTTTTGATACCATAATGTTTATTCATACTGATCAATACTGAAACCAGCCCCTCCACAACAATCGCATTATTCAGTGCTCCACCATAATAAGCTTTCATACCACCAGCTTCTGACAGGACGATCACCTCATTTGCTGCTTGTTCATCGTCGGAACAAACGATCACTTGCGTTGCAAGCATTTTACCCAAGCTACTTCTCAACGCATGGGCTGGAACATTTTGAAAAGCTGCCACAACCCGGACGGTATCCCCAAGAATTTGTTGGGCGATTTCGGCAGCTGCAGGTGTGGTTGGAGGTCGCGGATCTCGATAATCGACTCGCGCAGTTGCATCAACTAAGATTTTCCCTTGTAAGGCATCTTTCAATCCTGCCAATGCCGATTGATGGGCATTCTGTTCTACTGTCAGGATACATATATCAGCCTCTCTAGAAGCTTGACCATTCTCCATACCAATAACAGAATCCAGGTTTAATTCTTTGTTCAAGGATGCTGCTGTTAGTTGGGCTTTTTGCTGCATGCGCGAGCCAATAATTACCTGATAGCCGGCATACGCCCAGCGCAAAGCTAACCCAGGTCCTTCATTCCCAGTTCCTCCGAGTACAGCTAATTTTGGTAACTTATTCGCCATGTTTATCTCCAACTGATTTCATATCACTGTAATGCAAATTGTTCTTGATATCGTTTCCATACCTGTGGTGCTTGTTCGAGAGCTTTGGATGTGATTTCTTCTTCATCCAGAGAAATTAAAATGCGATCTTTCATCAATATTCTTCCCGCAACAATCGTAGTTGTTACCATGCTTTCATGAAATCCAAATTGTATGTGCCAAGGTAAGTTTTCAACGGTGAGGGGGGTGTATGGATGGTAATCTACAAAGATGATGTCCGCATGAGCCCCAGGCTTTAATACGCCTATCTCACGCTCATGGAAAAACATCCCCGCTAATGAGGCATTGTTATAAACTGCCATATTTGTGACATCTATCCCGCTCATTCTGCGTGGGTCCCTATTCCACAACTTATGTGACAAGTACGCCGCTTTCCACTCCGACCACATTGTGTGCGAGAAACCATCTGTACCTAAGCAAACCGGGATACCACAGCGCATCATTGCCTCAACTGGAGCTGTGCCCACCCCATTATTCATATTTGACCGGGGTTGATGGGTGACCCAAGCACCACTTTCGGCAAGTAGATTTATCTCCCGGGCATCAATATGGACACCGTGAACAACAATCGAATGCGGTGATAACATTCCATTTCTGTGGAGTCTGTCTACTACACGGTAACCCGACTTCGCAATGCTATCATATTCATCCACTTCATGTTCAGCAACATGGATATGAAAACCAACGCCGGCAGGCGCTGCTGCGCGGCAACGATCCAACGTTTTATCAGTTAAGGTTAGACTTGCATGCAGGCCAAACGTCCCCCGGATGCGTGGGTTTTGCCATTCATTGGATATTCTGTTCAAGAAACGCACATTCTCGGCAATCCCCGCTTGTGATTTATCGTCTCCATCCCGATCAGTTACCTCGTAAGACAACACAGCACGTAAACCTGATTTCTCAACAATACCAGCAATAACATCTAATGATCCATCAATCGCGTTTGGAGAAGCATGGTGGTCAATGAGGGTTGTTGTGCCATGTTTGATCGCGTCAATTAGCATGACTTCTGCAGAAGCGCGCACATCATCAAGAGTTAGGGATTTATCCAGCGGCCACCATAGTTTTTCAAGAATCTCCGGGAAATCCTTTGGAGCTGGACCAGGTATCGCCATACCCCGAGAAAAAGCCCCATAAAAATGGGTATGAGCACAGATATTACCCGGCATGATGAATTGCCGCTGAGCATCGATGACCTGCTCATCGGGATATTTGTTCTTCAACTCACATTCAAGACCAATATCTTGGATCACACCTCCCTGGATATACACTGCATGATTTTCATAAATCTGGTTTGGCTCTTCCCATGAAATAATTTTTCCGTTGGTTAGTAACATACGCTTATCCAATATTAATCAAATTGAACTGGTGCATCTTGGTTTTGATCGGCCGCAATGGCATCTTCAATATGTTTTTCCTGGGTTCGTTTGCCAGAAAAAATTGGTTGGGATTTGTTGAAGAGGAAAAACCTTACTGCAGACATTTCGTTGCTTGGGCATGGATTCCCATCTAGCAGATCATATAAAAAAGGATTTTATAACCATGGAATACTTGTAACGAGTCTTTACAATCAGCATCGTAATGACCAACCAAACTTGCTGCTCCTACGCGATATCCTGATTCTTCCAAACTTCCCTTTCTTTAGCTTCATATCGTGATTCACCAACATCAGCCCAACCACTCGGTAATGTCCACTCTTGATCAAAACGTTCTTGTCGGACAATAACTCTCCAGATCGAAATACTGATCCCCGTACATCGACAAGAGGTGTAGCATAACCAATCTTATCCTATAAAATCTCGGTTAATAACTCCTCATCCATGGTAGTAAAAGCAGATATTGTCTCTGCAGCAATCTCAAATAATCTCTGATACCGTTGGAGGTGATAGCCGTCGTCGGCAAAGTGGCTGCCTGTCTGGCCAATAGCTTGCATTTTATACCCTTATTTCAGCCAGGAAGGAACTTGACTATATCTCAAATGAGTATCCCTTGCATGATGACAATTATCTTTTCAGAAAGACCGATTTTAAGGTATACACTACTGCTGGAAATAATGTCTGAAGCTAGACTCCAAAACTTTTTCTTATGATAGTTAGTACTCATTATGATGTCCTGTCAATAAAAATGAAGTGAAATGAACCGGGAGTCAAAGGTTGCCCATAATGGTGAAATCATCACTTGCCGGCCAACAAGTCCACGCCATTTCTTGATGTAGGGTGAGAATTACCCGTTGTAAATACATATTGTCTACTGATGCGACCTCAAAACAGTCCATATTTTAACATAATTCAAAATTGAGCTTATCCGTTGGCTGACAGATTGATTAGCTCTTGATTGACGAATATTTGATTAACTACTATCATTGCCGCATGTATATGTCATCTTTGAAAGCGCTTATTACTACCATGCGCCCACGTCAATGGCTGAAGAATACAATCATCTTCGCCGCGTTAGTATTCGATCGCCAGCTTTCCATCGAAAACTGGCCTGCTGTCTTGCGAACGTTTATAGGTTTTGTCATCTTCTGTTTATTGTCGGGCGTGGTCTACATAATTAATGATATTGCTGATATGACCGCCGATCAGCAGCACCCGATCAAAAAGAATCGACCCCTAGCCTCTGGAAAACTGTCGGTTAATGTTGCCAGAGGATTTGCGTTTATCACATTAGCGCTAATTATCCCACTGTCATTTCTATTATCTCCGGAGTTTGCTGCCGTTGCATTGAGCTACTTAGTTTTAAATCTCGCTTACTCAAATTGGATTAAAAATATTCCGCTTCTAGACGTATTTGCGATCGCATTGGGGTTTGTGCTACGGATTCTGGCCGGCGTTACGTTAATTGAGGTAGCACGTTTCTCTCCGTGGTTGTATGTTGTAACGACATTGGGTGCGCTCTATATCGGTTTTGGGAAGAGACGTGCAGAGCTAGCATTATTAGCCGAGACCGCAAACTCACACCGCAAGGTCCTGGATGGCTACACGCTTCCATTGCTTGATCAACTCATTACCATTGTCTCAGGTACGACAATTATCGCATACAGTCTGTATAGTTTTTCGGCACCGAACCTGCCTGGTAATCACGCAATGATGCTCACAATTCCTTTCGTGATGTATGGGATTTTCCGTTATTTATACTTGATCCAAGTCAAACATAGCGGGGGGGCCCCAGAGGAAGTAGTATTCTCTGACCGCCCACTGCAAATCACGATAATTAGTTGGGGTTTGGCAGTCCTGGCGATATTTTACATTTTCTAACTGAGCCCGCTTTTATATCACCACATCACGGCTCTCTAACCCATTCCTCGCAATTTACCAATGCCTGCAATTTCAAGCACTGCACCCGGAAAGGTAATCCTATTTGGTGAGCATTCAGTTGTGTACGGTCATCCGGCGATTGCTGTTCCGGTTACGGATGTCAGAGCAAGAGCAATCATACAAGCAACACCTCGCTCATCAACTGGTGACATAATTGTGGAGGCACCTGATATTAATTTGAGCGCTAGTCTCAAAGACCTCCCACATGAACATCCTATTGCAGAGGCTATCCGGCTGGTTCAATCAGCGTTGTCAATATCTACTCTTCCTGCATGCAAGATAAGGGTTACATCTACGATTCCGATCGCGTCGGGTTTGGGTTCAGGTACAGCAATATCTGTCGCATTAATCCGGGCATTATCAACTTTCCTGGGCCGACCTCTACCTGATCAACAAGTCTCTTCAATGGTATATGAGGTGGATAAAATCCATCACGTCAATCCTTCTGGCATTGATAATACTGTTATCTCTTTTGTCAAGCCGATTTATTTTGTCCGAGATAAACCGATCCAGATAATCAAAGTGTCAGATCCATTTACTATCTTGATCGCCGATACAGGGAGACCAAGCCCAACTGCAACCACAGTCAAAAACCTGAGGATAAGGTGGGAGGCTGATCCGTACAGATACAGTATGATTTTTTCATCTGTGAAGGAGATTGTAATATCCGCTCGGACTGCGCTAGAGACTGGAAACCTCAATAAATTAGGTGAATTGATGACGCAGAACCACAATTTATTAATGGAATTGGATGTGTCTTCTCCGGAACTAGACTTTCTTGTAGACTCCGCATTAAACGCTGGGGCTTTAGGAGCAAAAATGTCTGGTGGTGGTCGAGGTGGTAATATGATTGCACTGCCAAACCCTAAACGGATCGAAGCACTCTATACAAATCTGCTGAATTCTGGAGCAGTGGGAGTGATCAAGTCGAATTTATCTGCAGTTAGATAGATCCTTACAAATAAAATACCATGACGTATTTGTATCAAGAAATATGTAGACCACTATTACAGTATATTCAATTCAATGAGCGAATCCGAATCCCACCTCATCCTGCTAAAGTTAGGCGGATCATTAATTACCAATAAAGATCAACCGCATACTCCGCGAATAGAATTAATTCGTCAAGCTGCGCAGGAAATTGCCCAAGGAATGCATGATATCCCGGATATGCACATTATCCTTGGACACGGCTCCGGGTCTTATGGACACGTACCTGCGAAAAAATACAAAACCCGACAGGGAGTTGGAACAAAAACACAATGGGATGGTTTCAGTCAGGTCTGGGAAGAAGCTACGGCACTGAATCGCATCGTCATTGACATTTTACGGGAGTCAGGTCTGCACGCGATAGCATTCCCACCATCGAGTATGATTACCTCCGAGAACCGAGATATCCAAGAGTGGAACCTAAAACCGATCAAAACTGCTCTCTATAAAGGCATCCTTCCAGTTGTATATGGGGATGTTGTCTTTGATAATCTTCTGGGAGGTACAATCCTCTCAACAGAAGACCTCTTTACCTACCTCGCGAGAGAACTCAAACCGAATCGGGTTTTATTGGCTGGCCTTGAAGACGGGGTATGGGCAGATTTCCCATCGGCGACACAATTCATTCAGAATATTACACCCCAGAATTACTATTCAATACTTCCGAAGCTGACTGGCGCACTCGAGACAGATGTTACAGGTGGAATGCGTTCTAAAGTTGAAGTTTGTTTGAATCTGGTAAGAGAAAATCCATCAATCCAGGCCCATATATTTTCGGGTGTGCAGCCTAATAATATTCTCAGATCTCTCGGAGGTGAACAAATCGGGACATTATTGCATAGTTGACAGGCAAATTATTCCCGTGTAGACTAACAACCCGCCGGGCACAATTATAAGGGAAGAACCGATATGTTGTACAAACGTTCAGATTTGGAAAAGATCGAAGACAAGACATTGGCCCCGTACGGCCTGCGGAGCCACAATACAAAAGGTCGTGCAAATCCTGATGAAGAACCAGAATACAGAACAGCATTTCAAAGGGACCGCGACCGGATCCTTCACACGACTGCATTCCGCCGTTTAGAATATAAAACCCAAGTTTTCTTTAATTACGAAGGTGATTATTACCGCACTCGACTCACACATACGCTTGAGGTGGCACAAATTGGCAGAACGATCGCCCGGGCGCTGGGTGCCAACGAAGATTTGGTCGAAGCGATCAGCCTTGCCCACGACTTAGGCCACCCGCCTTTCGGCCATTCAGGAGAAACCGCACTAGCCAGACTGATGGTCGATTTTGGTGGGTTTGATCATAACAAACAATCTCTCAGGATCGTTACAAAACTAGAACAAAGATATCCAGAGTTCTCTGGATTGAACCTCACCTGGGAGGTGCGAGAGGGTATCGTTAAACATGAATCAGAGTATGACATTTCCGACGCGACTGATTACAATCCAGAACTACGTGGACATCTAGAAGCACAGATCACGAATATCGCTGATGAACTGGCATACACCGCCCATGACCTGGATGATGGATTAAGGTCCGGAATGATAACTCCAGCAATGCTCGAAGGGATAACTATCTGGGAGATTACTTCACGGTCGGTTGGATGGCACAACTCAGAGTTGACTGACATTACACGGCACCGACTTATACGTCGATTAATTGGCATCGAGGTTTCAGACATTGTCCATACAACAAACCAACGTTTATTGGATAACAAGGTAAAGTCTGTTGAAGAATTACAGCGTTTACCATTCAATATCATTGCATTCAGTGAAGATATGCATCGGAGGAACCGACAGCTGAAAGACTTCCTTTATAGCAAATTGTATCGACACCACCGAGTAGTGAGAATGCAGGTAAAAGCGGAAAGGATTATCGCTGATTTGTTCAGGGCATATTGCGAAGAACCCGACGTCTTGCCCCAACATATACAAAGGTTAACTGAAGATTTCGGGTTAGAACGGACAATTTGTGATTACATTGCAGGCATGACAGATCGATTTGCTGTTGATGAATATAAGAAGTTATATGAACCGATGGTAAAAACGTAACACGGCTATGTAAAGTTGCAAATTATTCCCTAAATTTTGAACAAATAGAACCATTTCAATAATTGGAGATATTATGGGTGATGAATACTATTTAACTCCAGAAGGAGCTGAACGGCTCCAAAAGGAGTTGGAAGAACTCACGGGCTCAGGCCGAAAAGAGCTTGCCTCGAGATTACGTACAGCAATTCAACAAGGTGACCTATCAGAAAACGCAGATTATCACAAAGCCAAGGAAGATCAAGCTTTCCTTGAAGGACGCATTCAAGAGTTAGAGCATATCCTTCGAAATGTGGTAATCATTGAAGATAAGCAAGTTCAACGCGATATCATCGAGATTGGAGCGCGGATAACTGTACAGGAAGAGGGTTTTGAGCCAGAGACATATCGGTTGGTTGGGGCGAAGGAAGCAAATCCCAGGAATGGCCATATTTCGAATGAGTCACCAATTGGCAGAGCAATTTTAGGGCATCGCGTTGATGATGAGGTAGTTGTGGATACTCCAAATGGACAAACGAAGTTAAAAATACTCAACATAGCATGATCACCATATTGAGTATCTACTAGGAGCTAATTTGAATCGGGTGCCCAATATGCCACCCGCTATTTTTAGTTTGTTAGAACTTCGGATAAACAGCCAACTCTAGTACAAGGTGGTCGAAAAAGCTGTGTTCTGGCAAAGCTCCATTCCCGTATTCCATATCGACGACACGTGCAGTCAATCGCAGGGTTTGTGTCTCCAAGATAGACTCGCTCTCAAATTCAGCTAACACGGGTTCGCCTTTGGCGGCCAAACGTTGACGGATTGCTTCGTCCAAAAATGCATGGGCACTCATTAGAACTTTTGTGACTGTTTGAATATCATTCTTATCAAATAGCCATACCTCGAAAGCGGTTACCTTTTTCGGGTCACCTACCCCAATACTCTCTGATATCCCAACCCCACACTCACCTAGGAACTCACCAGCGGGGGAGTCTATGCTGAACGAATCGTCGAAGAGATCGTCACCAAGCTTGTAGGACGCCATAAATTGGACCATTGGTGGTTCAATGCTGACTTCAGCTATTGTAGTATCACTCCAGCTTTCAGCTGGTTGTAGCTCCTCTGCGTATGATTCCACCTCGGGATAGTCATCACGACCATTACGCGATCGCATAAAGAAAAAGTATCCAAGCCCTGCTGCAACTAAGAGTACTACACCGCACAGGATTGGGATAGCAAATCGGGCTAAACTACTCCCCTCTGCAGGTTCTTCATCTATTGCGAGGGGAGCAGCTGGAGATCCCACAGCAACTGCAGCAGAAAATTCTTCAAGGGAGGCTGGCGATACATTACCCGTGTTGGTTTGTACAGAGAGTAGCAGAGCATCAGCATTTTCACCAAGTTGGGCATATCGCTGTTGGGCTAGTTGAACATCTTTGTTGATTGCATAGGAATCAATCGTCATACGCAGATAGTCTTCCTGCAAATCAATACGCAAATGCTCGATGGATGCATCAGTCCATTGAACAGGATTAATCACCCATCCATAAATAATTCCCAGCAAGATTCCTAAAATTAATGCGCCTATCCCTACAACTAATGGTTTGTTCATTTGTTCGCGTACTGCATCCATTTTTTTTATCTCCACTGAGTATTTCGGTGATTGTTTACTATTCCAACAATGGTAATACTTTTAGATGACTTTACGATAAATAATAATCAACCTCAATGCTGTCTCACCGTATGTCAATCAATATTATTTGTTTTCCGATAATCTAGATGATACTATGTTTTTGCACAAATTTTGTGGATCTTTGAGTCATCACTTTTCATCTAGGTATCGCCAAAACATTTAAAGTCAAATAATCTACAATAGGTTTATCTGTGCTGTTCATTCTTGGATTCAATAAGCCAGTTGCAATATTTATGCCGCATGTGTCCTTTCTTCCGTGAATACTTCATCAATGCGGAATTGTTGTTCACAATTAACGCAGGCAGCATGATTCTTATTTGAAGCCACCAATAAGCCCTTGCAGTTAGGGCAAGGTGAGTTAAGCGGTCGTTTCCACGATGTAAAATCGCATTCTGGGTAATTTGCACATCCATAAAAAGTTCTGCCGCGACGAGTCTTCCTCTCTACTAATTCCCCTCCATCCTTTGGGCAGTTTATCCCAAGTTTCTCCAGGAAAGGTTCTGTGTAGCGGCACTCTGGAAAGTTGCTGCAGCTGATAAATTTGCCATAGCGTCCCCAGCGAATTATGAGGTCATGCCCACATTCTGGACAATCACGACCGATAGGTTCTGGTTCCCATATCATTTCAGGGATACTCGCCTCAGCTGCCTTCACCTGCTCCTCAAATGGCGCATAGAACTCGCTGACTGTTTCAACCCAGGGTTTCTCCCCTGATGCAATTTGATCGAGTTCCTGTTCCATATTTGCCGTGAATTGAATGCTGACGATATTCGGGAAATTCTCAGAAATCAGGTCATTGACAATGAAACCGGTATCGCTGGGTACCAAGCGCTTATCTTCACGGATCACATAACCCCTTTGTCGTAGAGTGGAAATTATCGGTGCATACGTTGATGGACGACCAATTCCATTTTCTTCCAAGGTTTTTATCAAACTGGCATCAGAAAAACGCGGTGGTGGTTGGGTGAAGTGCTGTTTGTGAATCAGCTTGATTAACTGTTGCGCTTGGCCCTCGCTGATTTCTGCCGGGATAAGCGTATCCCCATTTTCATCAAGTTTATCTTCGTCCTTGGCTTCTTGATAAACCTTCAAAAATCCCTCAAAACGTAAAACTGAACCCGATGCTCTCAAAAGGTATTCATGTCCAACCGATGTTCCAGTCACTTCAACTGAGATGGTGTCAAAAATCGCTGCAGCCATTTGAGAAGCGACAAACCGCTGCCAGATCAACTTATATAACCGCAGTTGATCGCGATTTAAGTATTTCTTCATTGCTTCCGGCGTACGTATAACTGCCGTTGGACGAATAGCTTCATGTGCCTCCTGAGCTCTTTGCATCTTCGTTTTATATTTGCGCGGTTTATCCGGCAAATATTCACGCCCGTACACGTCAGAAATAAATGCTATCGTTTCACTTTGTGCAAGATCGGATATCTGTGTGGAGTCTGTACGCATGTAAGTAATCAAACCCACTTGTCCATCTTTTCCGATATCGACTCCCTCATACAACTGTTGTGCTAGTGCCATAGTTCTGCGAGCAGTCATTCCAAGACGCCGTGAAGCTTCCTGCTGAAGCGTGCTGGTAATATATGGCGCAACTGGTTTCCTCCTTCTCACTCCCCTATTAACCTTCGTTGTTTTATATGTTGCCTGTTCCATATCAGCAAGCACTGGTAGTACATTGTCCTTTTTTCTCAAGGCTGGTAGAACACCATCAATCTTTACCAACTTTGCGACATATGACTCTTCGCAACCTGAAGAGAGCAGTTCAGCTGCAATCGTCCAATACTCTTGCGGTATAAATGCCTCAATTTCACGTTCGCGCTCTACAACGAGGCGTAACGCAACCGATTGAACCCTACCGGCAGACAAACGTCCGCGAACCTTGCGCCATAATAATGGACTAAGGTTATATCCGACTAAACGATCCAGAATCCGTCGGGCCTGCTGGGCATCAACTATGTCTTGATTTATAGTTCGCGGATGAGAAAACGCCTCACCGATTGCAGGCTCGGTAATCTCATGGAAAATCACCCTTTCAGTGATTTCAGGATCCGCTTCTATTGCCTCCATCAGATGCCAAGCGATCGCTTCCCCTTCTCGGTCTGGATCCGTTGCCAGATAGATGACCTGCGCTTTTTGGGCTTGATTCTTTAATTCCTTGACAATCGGGCGCTTATCATTAGGTACTCGATACTTTGGTGAAAAGTTATTCTCGACATCCACAGAAAGCTGGGAGCGTAATAAGTCCCTAACATGGCCAACGGAAGCTTTAACCGTATACCCTTTGCCTAAAAACCTGCCAACAGTTCGCGCCTTGGCAGGAGATTCGACAATCACTAATTTACCAGAGCGCTTTTTCTTTGTATTCTTCTTTTTCTGCTTTGGTGGTGGCGTTAAACCAGCATGCGCTGGAGTACGACCCATTCGATACATCCCAGTATTACAAACGGGACATTCCCCTTTTGTGGCAGGTGTACCTGATCCAGTAAATACAGCTTGAGGATGCTGAATTTCTCGTTTTTCTTTACACTTTACACAATAAGCTTGCAAAATACTATCCTCCATATTCACGAACGCTTTCAAACATGGTTTATTGATTACAAGAAAGCATTACCAGTATTCTTCAATTCATCCACTATTTGACGCACTTTCTGGGCTTGGTCCTTACGACAAACCAATAAAACGTCTCCTGTGTCGACAATAACGATGTCATTTACACCAATTGTGACAACTAATCGGCTTTTCTGGGTAACATAAATTAATGAATCATGGGAGTCCAGACCTAGATGCTCTCCACCAATAACAATATTTCCATTTTTATCGCTCGACAACATATCGTATAGAGCATCCCAGCTGCCTATATCACTCCAACCCAGTTCTTCAGCCGGAATAATTGCAACTTTTTCTGCTCTTTCCATAATTCCATAATCTATTGTTTCATTCCTTAAAAGTGGCCATATATCTGATATTTGTTTACTGCGTTTTGGGCTCTTCCAACTATTTTTAATTATATCTAGCTGTTTTGAAAGAGCAGGCATTTGGGCTGAGATCTCCTCACGTATCCGGTCTGCCCTCCAGACAAACATTCCCGAGTTCCATGCATGATCCCCACTAATCAGCATTGTCTGGGCATCATCTTTTCCAGGTTTCTCCTTGAACCGGAGTGCATGGTATGCATACAACCCTCCATATTGCCCAATTTTCTCGCCACGTTGAATATACCCGTATCCGGTAGCGGGAAAACTTGGCTGAATACCTAGAGTGACTAAAAAATCTTGTTCGGCAACATCAAATGCTGCTTTTAGCAGCTGTTCAAATCCTATTTGATTACTTATATAATGATCCGATGTCTGAATTGCCATTACTGCATTGGGATCACGTTCTAGTATCGCCACAGATGCCAATCCAACAACTGAAGCGGTTCCCCTTGGCATTGGTTCAATCAGATAATTTTCTGGGGGGATATCGGGGTACTGTTTTTGAAGTTCCAATGCTTGTTCCTCTACAGTTACAACCAATATTCTTTCCGTTGGGAAAATACCTAGTAAGCGATCTACGGTTATTTGAAACAAACTTCTATCTTCGATAAGGTTTAGCATTTGTTTCGGTCTAGATTTACGTGATAATGGCCATAATCGTGTTCCCCCACCACCTGCCATGATGACAGCAAAGTAATTTTTCAACATCTAACTCCTTAAATTTATCAAAGCTTTGGTGGACAAGATTGATATTCAACTAACATAAGAGCTCTCAAAAATTACCTCATTCTCCATTCTTATAGGTTGCCCTAGGTTCACAAATACGGACATACTTCATGCCACCGACCTGCCTCACCAATCCTTTCAGTTCCATAAGAGTAAGACTTGCCGTAACCTTCTCAATGGGCAGGTCGGACTGGTTGCGGATTTCATCAACATGCTGTGGATCGTGGCTGAGGACATCCAATAAGCTAGCCTCAATTTCATTTACCGGTAATACCTGGTTTGCAATTTGCTTCTCATGCACTAAAGTAAGGTTTAATACGTCAATAATTGATTTGGTATTCAATAAAGGAAATGCTCCCGCTTCGATTAAACGATTCGTACCAACACTCTGGGGTGAGAAGATGCTTCCCGGTAAGGCAAAAACATCCCGGCCCTGATCCGCAGCAAAGCTAGCAGTAATCAATGCACCACTGCGTTCACCTGCTTCGATGATGGCAACCGCTAATGATAAGCCAGAAATTATCCGATTTCGAGGTGGAAAGTTTACTCCCTCGGGTGGGGTACCCAGTGGATAGTCGCTGATTACTGCCCCTTGTTCAATCATCTGATCAGCTAAGCGGCGATGCTCAGGGGGATAGATTCGATCAACTCCACTTCCTAATACAGCGATCGTCCGGCCACCAGATTTCAAGGCAGTTTGGTGAGCAATTGCATCGATCCCACGCGCTAATCCGCTTACTACAGTTAAACCATACCGAGACAACCCAGATGCGATCTCTTGAACAGCTTGGCGTCCATAAGTCGAGACGCGTCTAGTGCCTACAACTGCGATAGACCATTCATCTTCAATTATTAATCGACCACGAACATAAATCACTGGTGGCGGCTGGATAATTTCCTTCAGGCGCCGCGGATATGTATCATCATCCCATGTTAAAACAGAGATATTCTCCGTTGCTATTTTCTCCCATAGCTGGTCAAGTACAGTTTCTGCCCTGGTAAATTGTAAAGCCTCAATAATTTTTTCGGGTAACCCAGCGTCTCGTAAACTTGCCGGGGAGGCGTTCCAAGCTGTCTCAGCGTCACCAAAATAGTCTAATAAGCTGCTAAATCGGACAGCACCAATACCTTTAACCAGGTTTAAACCAACCCAATATTTTTTGGCGTCACTCACGACTGCCCCCTGGAATCAGCTCGGAATTCTTAACAGGTTTTCACAGAATACCACACTGAATTTAACAATGTCAAGCTGCTAAGTCACGCAAAAAAATTATTAACCGAGTCTATCGTCAGCTATCTATTACCAATCCCGGCAAAATCATCATCTTTAGATACCCATCATCTAGATTGACTTCGATAAGATATTTGCTCACATATGGCAACAGCACTTCCTTATTATCGCTCTGCTGGACAACAAGCACATCGTTCGCACCAGTTACCAATATCTCAATAACTTTCCCGATGTGGTGATCATTTTCGTTGATGACCTGCAGTCCAATTAATTGGTGGTGATAATAGTCACCAGCAGGTAAATCTGGGATTTCAGTTGCATCAATATAGACATATTGATTCCGGAGATCACCCAATTCTTCTGGATTGTTATAGCCTTCAAATGAAATTAACACGAATTCTCTGTGCGGTCTAATAGAGCGGATAACCATCGGAGTCTGTTGGAAACCAATCCTAATTGTATTTCCAACAGAAAATCTCTCAGGATAATCCGTGTGAATCTCCATGATCATCTCACCTCTCAGACCATGAGGTCGGCGAAGTTTTCCAATTATGACAAATACAGGCTCGCCGCTTTCAGGCGAGCCCGTAGATTGATCAGGTCGTTTTTCGTAATCGTCTTGGATCAACGAGGATCCTCCACATCCAAAGATGCTCGTTTCCCTTCTTGAGCAGCTGCAACACGTAGCAAGATCCGCATAGCATTAGCAACCCGCCCACGGCGACCGATAACCCGACCCATATCCTCCTTAGCGACATGTAATCGCAAGTTGACAGAAGAGCCGCGCCTGTATTCATCGACTTCGACTTGGGTTGGATCATCAACCAGTGAAGCTGCAATATACTCAATTAATTCCTTCACGAAAAAACCTCCATACTCCCTATGGTGGTAGCGATTGAACTTACCGCATAATCTCGAGATTGAAGCTGTGATTCGGAATTATTCTTCGCTCGCTGTCTGTTCAGATTTCTTCGGGATATCCAAACCTGATGTTTTCAGATTGACATTCCGCTCAGCTTCATTTTCTGCAGCTTCTTGAAGTAGTACTTCAACAGCTTCGCCTTGTTTAAACCGCTCATAGCGGTCCCAAAAACCAGCGCTCTGTAATACTCGAAATGCAGAATCACTCGGTTGAGCACCTTTGCTCAGCCAATCGTATATCCGGTCCTCTTTCAACTGAATTGTAGCGGGATGAGTTCGAGGATTATAGAATCCAAGATTTTCCAAAAAACGACCATCACGCGGGCTTTCTTTATCCGCAGCAACCAACCGATAACTTGGTTGTCCTTTTGCACCTACGCGGCGCAATCTTATTCGAACCATTGATTGATCTCCTTACAAATTTTGTATACGAAAATTTATTATTATCACTGGATTTTCAAATGAGATTGAGGAGCGCCGAAGGAAGCGCTATCCCACGATCTTCCAGCAAGAGATGGCAAACGCCACATCATCCAAACATTTTGGGCATGCCTCGCATGCCGGATTTCCGCAACCGCTTAAATAGACGCTGAGCCTCGCGGTATTGTTTTATAAGCTGATTCACTTCGCGTACTTCTGTACCCGAACCTTGAGCTATTCTTTTCCGTCGACTGCCATTTAAAACATCTGGTCGACGTCTTTCAATTTTCGTCATTGAGTTGATGATCGCTTCCGTTTTCTTCAGCTGCTGTTCTGCTTCATGTGGGTCAATCTGGCGAGCGGCTTGTCCCATTCCACCAGGTAACATATCAAGCAATTGCCCAAACGGTCCCATTTTTCGGATCTGCCTTAGCTGGTCAGCAAAATCTTCAAGGGTAAAATCACCCGTTAGCAGTTTTTCGGCTTGTTCTTGGGCAACCTGCTGGTCAAGCGTTGCTTCTGCCTTTTCGATCAACCCAATCATATCCCCCATACCCAAGATTCGTGAAGAGAGACGGGTTGGGTCGTAAATTTCTATACCATCCAAGCTCTCCCCCGTACCAAGAAACTTGATTGGCACACCCGTAACTGATCGGATGGATATTGCGGCTCCTCCACGGGCATCACCATCCATTTTGGTTAACATTAATCCAGTGATAGGTACAACATCCCTGAAACCTTGTGCTACATTGACTGCTTCTTGCCCTATCATTGCATCAACAACAAGAAGGATCTCAACGGGATGCACTCTAGCCTGAATCGCCCTAAGCTCTGTCATTAGTTCAGTATCTAGCTGGGACCGACCTGCTGTATCCAAAATAATGACAGAATATCCACCCTCACCTGCTTTGGCATACGCGTGTTCAGCTATATTTGGAGGTTTCTCACCAACTTCACTGTAAACAGGGATATCTAACCGCTGTCCAAGGGTCTTTAACTGTTGAACTGCCGCTGGGCGATATGGGTCGCAAGCTACGATCAAAACTCGTTCACCTTGAGCTCGTAATAATTTAGCGAGCTTTCCAGCACCTGTTGTTTTACCTGAGCCTTGCAAACCAACCAGCATTAATACTCTGGGACGGGTTCCGCTGAGGTTTAAAGGTTCTACTACCCCGAGTGTATTGATCAACTCTTCATTAACTATTTTTACGACTTGCTGTCCTGGATTGAGTGCCTTCGAGACTTCTTGTCCTACTGAACGTTCTCGAACACGCGCAACAAATTCCTTCACAACAGCATAATTAACATCCGCTTCCAGTAAGGCTAGGCGTACTTCGCGCATTGCCGCATCGACATCACGCTCAGAGAGTTTTCCCCGCCGTCGCAGTTGGGTGAATACTGTATCTAATCTTTGAGTTAAGCTCTCAAACACAATTGCTCCATAAAACGATAAGCCTTGCCCGGTTTTTTCGCCAAGTTGATTCCACATAACATAATCATGTGAAAATAACTTATCAAGCGGATGGTCACCTGAAGTTGGAGAAAAATCAATATTTTCCAACCAAAATCAAAGGACCAGAAAACCTGCGCAAGGCACCTGGCACTCGCAAACGATAATTCTAATGCCGAAGCCTAATATGGTCAAGGAAGTCCGTGCTCCAAATACCATCCGTTTTTTTCGGAAATTCTAGCAGAATTTCTTTACATCAATTCATTCCAATGACCAGGAATTATGTTGACCCCGGAAAAACCAATTGTCGTAACTTTCAGAATCTTTGCGGGTTGTATTAGTAGCATTAATCCACCGACAAAGAATTTTAGCAAAAGGAAAGAAATTATGGGCAAGGTAGCAATTGTCACCGATAGCACAGCTTTCTTACAACCTGATGTCGTTAAAAGATACCATATCTCGGTTGCACCACAGATACTTATATGGGGTGAGGAAACATTTCTAGATGGGATAGACATCCAACCAACAGAATTTTATCAAAGATTATCTAAATCCAAAGTCATTCCAACGACAGCCCAGGCGACCATAGCTTCATTCCAGGAAATTTTTACATCGCTCTTAAATCAAGATTATGATGTTATGGCAATCTTAGTCTCCAATGAACTATCAGGCACAATCGATTCTGCCATTCAAGCCAGAGAGCTTGTGGGGAACAGTAAAATTGAGATCATTGATTCTCGCACTATATCGATGGCACTAGGTTTCCAAGTAATAGAAGCCGCCAAAGCAGCTGCGAATGGAGCTTCAATTGAGGAATGTAAATCTTTGGTTGAGGGTGCATTAGATAATACGGGGATCATATTCGCGGTTGATACGCTTGAGTATTTACATCGCGGAGGTCGAATTGGAGGAGGAAGTCGCTTCTTAGGTACAGCTCTCAACATTAAACCCATCCTAGAAATGGCTAACGGGAGAATTGAAGCGCTCGAGAGAGTACGGACACGCAAAAAGTCTTGGGAGCGTATGATAGAAATTGTTGAAGAGAGAACAGCTCACAAGGATCCAGTTCACTTAGCTGTATTGCATGCAGATGCGAAAATTAATGCCGAACAACTCGTCTCCCTGGTTTCTAATCGAATTAATTCCAGCGAGACTGTCATAAGCGAATTGAGTCCGATTGTGGGTACGCATGTTGGTCCTGGAACGATTGGATTGGCATATTTATATGGAGTCTAAATACCCAGAAATTTTGTGAAGGATCCATCATTGAATACACTCTCCTGGTAAATCCAGGCTGCTTTTACTGATCAATTATGATAGGGGGATATTTTAAATTCTCATATTTCCTGAAAAACGTTTCGATATAATCAAGGGGATAGACTTGCTTGGTTCGGATAATGCATGAATGCAGAAACCAATTTTTACAAGAAATATCCATATCAAAACCAAATTGCTTGAGCATCTGAACATACATTTCCTTCTCGAGAAAGCCACTGATACATACTGATTTGTGAAAAAGGATGTCTATGGATATCTTCTTTGCTGATCCTGATGCAGTTCCGCTTCCCCCCGACGAAATCAAAATCAATAACCTTGCTGCTCATCCATGGGCAGATCAACAACGTGTACGGGTGAAGCTAGAAATCACTCCCTTCCAAAAAAAACCGAACGCAGTGATCAGCGTCAATAATCAAGCTGGTGAAGAGGTCTCTAGCATCACTATTATTGAGACGATTGAGTACAATATGGAGTTCACATTACATTTGCGGGACTGCAACAAGCCTGGAAGATATTTTGTAACTGCCTTGATATACTACGAAACATTCGATGAGGAGATAGAGCAATTATATGGACAAGGGTC
>JBFENN010000008.1:0-36919 GCA_041551115.1 Anaerolineales bacterium | reverse complement strand
CATTCAACCGGCGTTCGACTGACCACACTAATCGCATGATCGCGGCTGACGCGAGGAAAACTTCAATATTGTCGCGAACATCATCAATAACTTCTTGTGGATCATCGCGCAGCGCTTTCTGTTGTTGGGAGTTTAATCTGAATGGTATCCGCGCCAAGGATTGCAGCTCATCAGCAAGCTCGCGTATACTTCGAGTGTCTGTTTCATCTGCAGTCTCAAGGGTGTCAAAGAACGCCTCAATAGTTTCCATGCGGTCATCAATCTGATTTTCAAGACTGCTTTCAGTTTGCATCAGCAAGTTATTTATTGTTGCTGTGAGGTGTGATTCTTCTGCTTTGATCGCATCCCGAGCAATTTCGACCAGTGTCGAGACGACCTGGTCGGGTTTATACACACCCTCATTACGCTCATCCAGTGAAAGCTGATCATAAACTTTTTTAACCAGCAGGTTGATTGTATAAGAAGGGTACACAACAGGACCCATCTGCAGAGGCGGTTGGATTTGATCTAACCAGGCGATTAATCGCCAAGGGCCGTCATCATCCTGCAGGGCTTCGGGAGTGCGGCGAGCAACTTCGATTTTCAGCATTTCTTCTACATCTTCACTCAAATCATCCTTAGTGAAGATGCGGTCTCGTTGCGCATATATTTTCGCTCTTTGCGTATTGAGCACATCGTCATATTCAAGCAAATGCTTACGAACATCGAAGTTTGCACCTTCTACCCGGGTTTGAGACTGTTCAACTAGACGGCTGACGACACCCACTTCCATCGGCATGGCATCATCGATTTTCATCCGCTGCATCAGAGCATCAGCTTGCTGGCCACCGAACAGACGCATTAGTTCATCTTCCATAGAGAGAAAGAAGCGGGACGAACCCGGGTCTCCCTGGCGAGATGAACGACCACGTAACTGGTTGTCAATCCGTCGTGCTTCATGCCGTTCTGATCCGATCACATGTAAACCGCCAAGCTCACGGACTTTTTCCATCTCATCAAGATGCTTGAAGAAGTAGTTGATTTCCGGCTCGTAAATCCCGTAATCATCTGATGTTAGCGTTTGGAGAGCGATTCTGCGTTCATCGTTGGTCATGTCATACGGATTTTCTACACCCGATCGCCGCAGTACACGATTGACTGAAGTCAAGACCTCTTCAGCCAGCTCTCCACCTAACTTGATGTCGACCCCACGTCCAGCCATATTGGTAGCGATTGTCACTGCCCCGAAAGCACCCGCTCCGGCGATAATTTGGCTTTCCTCGGTATGTTTGCGGGCATTCAATACATTGTGCGGAACGCCGCTTTGCAGGATTGATTTGAGCCGGTCATTAAGTACCTCTTCCAAACCCAGGATTCTCAATAAGCGCTGCAGATTCTGCTCATCTTCCGGGTTGAATGAGATCTCAAGTTCTCGCGCCATTTTCCGCATATCTGAAGTATTTAGTTGGTCAAGGGGCGCATTAAATGGCTGCAGTTCTTCCACCTGCATGCCATCCTCGATTCGATCGTGGGCTTCAAACCAGGCATCTCGGATCAAGAGCACCTGGGATAAGCGCCGGATCGGTTCCGCCCGCAGCCGATTAGAAACCCGATCAGATAGTTCTACCGATGTAGTCCCAACCAGGATTGGGCGACCAAGCACATGGTACTGCATAATCTCACGGGTAGAAGATCGGAGCTTTGCCTCTTCGGTGCGGTAAATTACATCCGGATAATCCTTACGCTTCCAGAAGACTGGCGTATTGAGGGGATCCTCACGGTGTGCATAATGTGTGAACTTATACCCCTGCTCATCCTTGTCTTCAATCTGCTCTAGGCCGGATTCCTCCTGATTTGCGAGGTACTCAAGGTTGGTTGGAATTGCAAGCACTTCCAGTTTGTAGATCTCGGAAAATTCTTCTGCTTCTGTCACGGCAGTACCGGTCATCCCGGATAATTTCTCATACATTCGGAAGTAATTCTGGATTGTTATAGTTGCATAGGTGACGTTTTCTGCTTGGACGCGCACGCCTTCTTTAGCCTCGACGGCTTGATGCAGCCCATCGGACCAGCGCCTGCCTGGCATGAGCCGCCCCGTAAACTCGTCAATGATAACGACTTTACCTGCCTGAACCAGATAATCTTTGTTACGGTGGAACAGGTTCTGTGCTCGGAGAGCCTGCTCCAGGTAACCTAGTAAGCGAGCCTGTTCAAGAGTTACGTCTTCCGGACGATCGGGATCGCGCAGCGGTATACCCAGGAGCTCTTCTACTCGCGACTCACCAATTTCTGTAAGGGTAATCGTGCGATCCCGTTCGCTGATTTCATAGTGTTCAGGCCGCAGTTGTTTCACCACCATAGCCATGCGGAGATACCACTCAGCATCATCATGAGCAGGACCAGAAATGATCAGCGGGGTTCGTGCCTCATCAATCAACACGTTATCTACTTCATCAATGATGGCATAGTGGTGAGCACGCTGGACGCGGTCTTCCAACCGCATTGTCATGTTATCTCGCAGGTAGTCGAAACCAAACTCGCTGTTCGTCCCATAGGTCACATCAGCCAGGTAAGCCTCCATGCGAGGGACCATGCGTAATTGGTGCTGGTCTTCATGAGGGGATTCGCGCTGAAGGTCAACTAGAAAGGCTTTCTTGCCATTCTCGGTACGGGCAGCCATCTGCAGGACACCGGTTGAAAGACCAAGGAAATCATAGATCGGTGCCATCCAACGGGCGTCGCGGCGTGCTAAGTAATCATTTACAGTGATTAGATGAGTTCCTTTGCCCGTTAATGCATTCAAGTAGATGGGCAATGTCGCAACCAGCGTTTTGCCTTCACCGGTGCGCATCTCTGCAATCTTGCCTTCGTGCAGTGTGATCCCGCCAATCAATTGGACATCATAATGCCGCAGACCAATTGTGCGTTTACTTGCCTCCCGCACGGTCGCAAAAGCTTCCACCAATAGGTCATCAAGCAAGCTGCCTCTTGCCAGTCTTTCGCGGAACTCAGCAGTATTATTTTTTAGTGCATCGTTGCTCAATGCCTCGAACTCATTCTCCAAGCTATTGATTTCATTGACAACCTGGGAGTATTTCTCTATTTCACGCTTGTTGGGGTCACCCCCGAATACTTGTACTATTTTCTTTAACATAATGGTTCCTCAAGAGAGCGATTATAGCATACGGGGTTAAACGACTGATTAAAAAAGTGAGCGGGATTCTTAGTTAAATAGTTCGCAGAAATGGATTAATGAGATAATATTTTAAGTAACCCGTGGGTTAATTTTAACTTCAGGGTGCTATAATATTTTTGGGTGTTGGTCTAGCTTACCCAGTCAATCCATATGCAATTAAATAAGATCATTTACCAGACTTGAAGCTGCAGGAGTAGGTACAACGCGGGTATATCTTATGTCTTTTGTCCATCTCCACGTTCACTCAGAATATTCCCTTCTAGATGGTTACAGCGATATAAAGAAATTAGTTCAGCGCGCTCAGGAAATGGAAATGCCTGCGTTGGCGTTAACCGACCATGGGACTATGTTTGGTGTGATAGATTTCTATAATTCAGCAGTGAAAGCTGGCATTAAACCAATCATTGGAATTGAATCATATCTATCTGCCCGTAATATGCAGGACCGAGATCCACAGTTTGATAAGCGCTCTTCCCACTTACTGCTTCTTGCCGAGAATCAAACTGGCTATATGAATCTGCTAAAAATCGCAAGTGCTGCCCAGCTTGATGGATTTTATTACCGGCCGCGCATTGACCATGATTTCCTAGCACGCCATGCTGAGGGACTGATTTGTACTTCTGGCTGCATGTCTGCTGAAATCCCACGCTTGCTCAAGAACGGGCAGGTTGAAGCTGCCCGCAAGCAGCTCGATTGGTACTATGATGTCTTTGGCGCTGAAAATTTCTTCTTAGAGCTGCAATCCCATGATATCAATGAGCTGGAGCAGATCAACAAACATCTCCTTCAGCTTGGGCCGCGCTATAACAGCAATTTTGTAGCCACAAATGATGTCCACTATGTTGATAAAGCCGACGCCCGTTTCCAGGATATCCTGTTAGCTATTCAAACCGGATCGGTTTTGAGCGATCCAAACCGGATGCGTATGACCGGCGATTCTTACTACCTCCGCAGCCCGCAGGAAATGGCTACGATCTTTCGCGAGATTCCTGATGCGCTTAACAACACCTTACTGGTGGCTGAACGTTGCCAGGTTGATCTAGATTTCAAAGGGTATCGATTACCTAATTTCGAGGTTCCAGAAAGGTACACTCCACGGACATACCTTAGAGAACTTTGTGAAGTTGGCCTCGAACGACGTTATGGGCAGCGAGCTTCGGAAAATGAGATTCAAAAACGACTTAACTACGAGCTAGATATTATCCACAATATGGGATTCGACACGTATTTTCTCATAGTTTGGGATTTGTGTCGTTATGCACGCGCTCGCGACATCTGGTACAACGCTCGCGGTTCTGCTGCTGGCTCGATCGTTGCCTATTCACTAGATATTACTCTCGTTGATCCGATCTCCCACGGTTTAATCTTTGAACGTTTTTTAAATCCTGGAAGAATTTCTATGCCAGATATCGATCTGGATTTTCGAGACGACCGCCGGGCAGAGATGATGGAATATACTGCCCAAAAATATGGCGATGATAAGGTCGCACAAATCATCACTTTTGGTACTTTGGGTGCTCGTGCCGCGATTCGTGACGTCGCGCGAGTTATGGATATCCCCCTAAATGAAGTGGACCGGGTGGCAAAATTGGTGCCCAATATTCCTGGAAAACCAGTCACGATCCCAGATGCCTTGCGTGATGTGAGCGAGTTCAAACAGGTGTATGAGTCCACACCATATATGCGTGATTTAATCGATACAGCTGCAAAAATGGAAGGCGTTGTCCGCAGTGCAGGCACGCATGCTGCGGGAGTCATCATCACCGATAAGCCCATTATTGAGTACATTCCTCTTCACCGGCCCACGGGTAGCTCTGCGGTTGACAGTCCCGTGAAAACTGTCACCCAATTCTCGATGTCAATCCTAGATGAATTGGGTCTTCTGAAAGTTGATTTCCTGGGATTAGCCACACTAACCATCATGGCCCGTGCATGTGAGCTGATTCGAGAACGCCATGGCGTTGACTTGAATCTGGATAATATCCCAATTGATGATCCAGCGACATTTGAATTACTCGGCCACGGTGATACCGCCGGTGTTTTTCAAGTCGAAGGTTCAGGTATGCGTCGTTGGTTAATAGAGATGAAACCAACCGAACTGGCACATGTCGTCGCCATGGTAGCATTATTCAGACCGGGTCCAATGGATTTTATTCCAGATTACATTGCTCGAATGCACGGCGATCAACCCGTTACCTACCGCCATCCAGCACTAAAACCCATTTTTGAAGAGACATATGGTTATCCAGTTTACCAAGAACAGTTGATGTTCGCGGTCATGGACTTAGCAGGGTACTCGGCCCCGGAAGCTGATGATTTGCGGAAAGCAGTTGCTAAAAAGATAAAATCGAAACTCGTTAAGCATGAAGCGAAATTCGTCAAAGGTGCCATTAAAAACGGCATATCAGAATCAATTGCTCGTGAAATTTTTTCTGATTGGGAAGAATTCGCTCGCTACGGTTTTAATAAGGCTCATGCAGCCGATTATGGCACGATCGCGGTCCAGACCGCTTACTTAAAGGCACATTACGCAATCGAGTATATGACGGCTGTGCTTTCTGTCAACCAGAACGATACCAGCAAAGTTGCTCTCTACGCTGCTGATTGCCGCCGGATGGGAATTACTGTTGCCCCACCTGATGTCAATGCAAGCGGTTGGGATTTCACAGTTGAGGATCGCAGAGACCGGCCCTCACAAATCAGGTTTGGGCTTGGAGCAGTAAAGAACGTGGGGCATGCACCCGTCGATGCAATCCTGGAAGGACGGTTAGATCAGCCTTTCAAGGATCTTAATGATTTTACCCATCGTGTTGACCTGAGACATGTAGGGCGCCGTGCTCTAGAGAGCCTTATCAGGGTGGGAGCACTAGATGAATTTGGGCCTCGCCTTTCTCTGCTTGAAGGTATTGATCTCATCATCTCGGTGAGTGCTTCCCATTTTCGCGCTAAAGATATGGGCCAACTGAGCCTCTTTGGAGCTCAAGATGGTCTCGAAGATCAAATCGTATTACCTGCCACGTATACAGAAGTCAGCCAGAGAGAAATTTTGAATTGGGAACGGGAGCTGATCGGTCTGTACGTATCTGATCATCCTCTAAATCCGGTAATTGACCAATTGACACGAGCAGTTACCCATTTCTCCGCTCAATTAGCTGAAGCCGAGCAAAATGAGCATGTTTGCGTGGCAGGAATCGTGGTAAATGTACGTCCTTACCAGACCAAGAACGGTAAACCGATGGCGTTCGCAGCCATTGAAGACCTGCAAGGGACGATTGAACTGGTGATATTCCCGCGAACATGGACGCAGGTGGCCAATCTTCTAGTGCACGATAAGATCATATTGGTTAAAGGCCGGCTGGACTCTCAGGGTGCTGAACCCAAAGTGCTTGTGGATTCAGTCTCTACAGATTTTACAATGGTCCTTTCAAAGGAACAAAATTCGGGTAAATCAACTACATCAGTTAACCAAACTGAAACCGCTGCCATTCTTTCCCTTGAATTATCAAATTCTAAAACCAATGATATTTCAATTTCTCCAGCAAGCAATTGGGAAAATGAACCGAAATCATCACAGCAAGAGGCAGTTAAGATATCCCAAGATAATCACTTACATCCACCTCCACCAGATCCTTTCCCATTGGAATGGGATTCTGCTCTGGTAGAACGATCCGTACCCGTAAAATCGATCGATTCAAGTCAGGAACATATCGATCGTGAATCTATAATTAAGGATGCTGGGAATCAACCTGCTCATGGAGATATTGGTAGCGAAGAAAGTTCAGAAACACTGTCAGTTGAAAGTGAAGAACAAAACGATTTGTCACCAGTAGCAGCAAAGGGTTTGGTTGAAGATGGTGAGGATCATGAATCTGAGGGCACGGAGGTATCCGCTGAAATCTTCTCCACTACTAGCAATACACTTGGAAATCCCTTGTCCCTGTTGATCGAAAACGAAAACGCACCTAATTCATCAGTCCCACCCCCCATCATTGAAGCGGAGAATCTAGAATCCCCATCCCCATCGAATCTAGCCTCAGCATCCTATTTGGTCTCTCCTCCCCGGTATGTTGGAGCGGATACTGGTATAGTGCAAATGGTTACGCTACTGCTGCAATCTTCTGGTGACCGCACACGTGATGTACTTAGAATAAGACGTTTGCATGGGACGATCATGAGCTATCCTGGAAGTGATCGTTTCGCGTTCCGAGTTTATGAACGCAATCGTAGCTATCTGGTTGAATTTCCAAATTTCACAACTGGTGTATGTCACGAGCTAATTTCCCAATTAAGATTATTGATCGGCTCCGAAAATGTAATCGTCGAAACGATCACGTTCCAATAAAGACCCCAGCCATGAGAAAACGCTTCCGACAAGGAGAATGCCGGAAGCGTTTTTAATATCCGATAATGCGCCATTTCTAATCGCTGGTCATGATGAGTAGTGGCTTCATTTCAAAGCTCTCATAGTTTGGTCGTAGACGGGTTGTGTTGTAGAATTTCTCGACATTCACCAATTTTTTAGTGCTCGTGACCACATCAATCGGCACATTGTCGTAGCGACCGTTTTTCAATACCACCAAGCGCCCGTGAACATTGTTTAAAATCAAATCCAGTGCAAGGTTTCCATAAGCCATTGGGACGATTGAGTCGATTGCATCTGGATCACCACCTCGGACCATGTACCCTAATTTCTGGTTAATGGTATTTATGGGGCGCCCCTCATTATACTTAGGTGAAATTTCTCTAATTCTTTCTGAGATCAAGTCACCGATACCGCCTAACTTCTGATGTCCATAAGCATCGGTTGTGCGATCTTGAAAAACCATCTCTCCCCCCCTGAACATGGCACCTTCCGACACCAAGACAATAGCATATTTGCTAGGATTGATGTTGCGATCATATACTAGAAGGTCAGTAAGTTGGTTAATGTCAAATTGGTATTCAGGGATCACACAACGATTTGCTGCTCCTGCCATTGTCGGTAACAGGGCTGTGAACCCAGCATAACGGCCGAATACTTCCAAAACCATGATGCGTTCATGCGAACCCGCGGATGTCCGCAAGCTGTTAGTCATTTGAATGGTACGAGTAACACAAGTGCTGAAACCGATACAGTAATCCGTTCCAGGGACATCGTTATCCATTGTCTTTGGAATTCCAACCACTTTGACACCCTCTTGGAAGAGGCGCACACCATAGCTGAGCGTATCATCACCACCTATCGGGATTAAGTAATCTACGCCGAGATACTCGAGGTTTTTTAATATCTCAGGGGTCAGATCATTTACTTCGTCTGTGTACCTTTCTTTCAAATGAGGCGGCACTTCGGCTTGTTTTACATGGCTGGGACGGGTCCGGGAGGTGTGTAGGAAAGTTCCACCCGTACGCCCTGCTCGGTTAACTATTTTTTCGGTCAATTGAATGAGATTATTGCTGTTATCCGCTTTCGGGTCACGGATAACGTCAAGGATACCACCCCAACCACGACGCAATCCGATCACCTGGTACCCCTCACGCAGGGCCCGGAATGTTACTGCTCGAATTGCCGGATTCAATCCGGGAACATCACCACCCCCAGTGAGTATTGCGAGTGTACCTTTCGATTTTTTAACTGTTGCCATGATCCATCCTCCAAAAATAATTGCACAAACCTGCTGTAAAATTCTAAATGTCCATCAATTGGTATAGCTGATCAAGGTTATCACCAATTTTTATGTTTGCTTCTTCATCAACCCGCAGGATTGTACCCTCATTTTCTGCATCCAGCGTAGCCAACCAAAGGATTGACTTATCAAGGATACTTTTAGATCCAAGTGGGCTCTTCATATATACCGAAAACTCCCTTCATGACTGCAATCATCTCACCGAGGGTTGCATAGGAACGGACGGCTTCAATGATGAAAGGCATAGTGTTTTCTGTCCCCTGGCAAGCAATTCGCAGCCGGTCCAATGCCTGTCCGACTCGGCCTGCATCGCGAGTCTCACGCAGCTGATCGAGCCGCCGTGCTTGTCTTTCGAATCCCTCAGGGTCCATCTCTAGAATTGGAATAGCTATTGGTTTATTATCTTTGTATGCATTCACTCCCACAATATAACGAGTGCCTTGGTCAACTTCTCGTTGGTGACGGTAGGCTGAATCTGATATCTCGGTTTGGAAAAATCCCTTTTCGATTGCAGGAAGTTGACCACCAAGATTTTCGATCCTCGCAAAGTATTCATAGGCTAGCTTTTCCAACTTATTGGTCATGCTCTCAAGGTAGTATGAACCAGCAAGCGGGTCCACCGTATACGGGACGCCCGATTCCTCAGCAATAATCTGCTGTGTGCGGAGCGCGACCGTTGCCGCATGCTCAGAGGGAAGAGCTAGCGCTTCATCCATACTATTCGTATGCAGGGATTGGGTCCCACCCAGCACAGCCGCCAATGCTTGTATGGCAACTCGCACAATATTGTTTTCGGGCTGCTGGGCAGTTAGCGACACGCCAGCTGTCTGAGTATGGAAGCGCATCAGCCAAGATCTGGGATTCTCAGCCCTGAATGTATCTCTAAGCTCACGGGCCCAAATACGCCGCGCTGCTCGATATTTTGCTATCTCCTCAAAGAAGTCGTTATGCGCGTTGAAAAATAAGGATAATCGCGGAGCAAATTCATCTATGTTTAATCCCCGAGCAAGTGACCAACGGATGTACTCAAAACCATCTGCCAGGGTGAACGCCAGCTCCTGTGCCGCGGTAGAACCTGCCTCACGGATATGGTAACCCGAGATGCTGATAGTATTCCACTGGGGAAGGTGCTTTGAGCCGTACTCGATCGTATCAACCACCAGCCGCATGGACGGCTCAGGAGGAAAGATGTACTCTTTCTGAGCGATATACTCCTTTAAGATGTCGTTCTGGATAGTTCCCCGCAGCTGATCAGGCTGCACACCTTGTTTTTCCGCTGCAACTACATACATCGCCCAAATAGGGGCTGCAGGTGAGTTGATAGTCATGCTGGAAGACACTTTGTCAAGCGGGAGCCCATCAAGAAGGATTTCCATATCCTTTAAGGAGGATACTGCCACTCCACACTTACCAAATTCTCCTAGTGCTTCATGTGCATCCGAGTCATATCCCATTAAAGTTGGCAAATCGAAAGCGATTGATAGTCCAGTTTGTCCTTTATCTAATAGATATTTAAAACGTTCATTCGTCTCTTCAGCAGTCCCAAACCCGGCAAACATGCGCATTGTCCATAATCGACTGCGGTACATGCTGGGATGAACACCTCTCGTGTACGGGTATTCACCCGGGTACCCAATTTGGTCGATGTAATCAATCCCATTAAGATCCAATGGCGTATACAGCCGCTCAATTTCCTCCGATGATTGTGTAATGAATGATTTCCGCTGCTCTGGCATCCGGGCAAGCGCAGGTTCGAGGGTGGTATTCTCCCATTGTTCAAGATCGCGTTGGATTCTCTTAATCTCTTCGGGATCATACATATGAATGCTCCTCATTTATTTACTGGTAAAGTCATGGCTGGGCGTCGCTGTACAATGGTCGCTAGCGAAAAAAACCAGTGTAGGGAGCATTATAATACAGCCCGCGATTCGTTGACGCTGGTGTACCAGCATGGTAGAATTCCTACGCTCGACCCCCGCCCCCATCGTCTAGCGGCCCAGGACGCGGCCCTCTCAAGGCCGAAACGGGGGTTCGATTCCCCCTGGGGGCATACGTAAAAAGACAAGCATAAACTTGTCTTTTTGTTTTATGGGCTGTATCCCAAAGTATTTTCACAAGGCAGTTTAGAATCTCATGTGGATTTCAACAATGATAATATTTGGGGATAATGAACGTGGAACAATATTGTGATTCAAAGTAAGCTAAAATTGATATCGAATTAGTTATATGCCATTATAGTAGTGAATCATCTTCTCAAATCAGGATACCCAACCACAGGTTTGGAGATACGAATAGATCTTTGCCTAGACGAGAAGTTCAATGTCAGCTAAAGCTTGGACCAATCCAAACAGTAGAAGATATCAGGTAATATTCGTTCTTCTCGTATGTATCATCTCAATCGGAGCTATCTATTATTATTCAACTGTACTGCAATGGTACGATCCTCTTTTTGGCATATACGCCCACATCAATGGCATCGCCCCCAAACCCTATATATTTCGGGTGCTAATCCCGTTATCTGTAAGGATTCTATTTAGCATATTCCCTAGCTTTGATCCAAAATTAATCGCATCAGTATTACTCTACTTTTTATTTATCGGTTATATCCTATCGATCAGATATTTAGTGAAAGCGTTTTGGAAAGTCAGTGTAACGATTGACTTCGCAGTACTTCTGTCTCCGATTGCTTTAGCTCCCCTAATGATGGTCGCAAACCATATATACGATTTAGGAATCTTATTCTTGTTCACATTGGGTCTTGCCCTGCTAGGTCATCGAAGATTTCCATGGTTTATCCTAATTTTTCCTTTTATATGTTTGGCGAAGGAGACTGCAGTATTGTTGACAATTTTCTACGCCATATTCTATTTTAGGAGACTCTATCGTCCCACCTATCTGGTTTTTCTTTCACTTCAAATTGCCCTTTTTACCCTTATTAGGATCGGATTGACCATCGCATTCCGAGATAATCCCGGGGGGAATATTGACTACCATGTTTCTGAATGGCTTCTTGCTTTATCGATCTCTCCTACACTTCTCTTCTCTTTCTATGGAATTTTTGGTGCAGTTATCGCAATTCTAGTTATAAGTTATTGGAAAGATAAGCCAGTTTTTTTAAGATACTTCATCGGAATCATTCTACCAATATTGATATTACTCCATACGATTTTCGGAATCCCATACGAGCTCAGAGTTTTTTACGAGGCATTTCCAGTTCTATATCTTTTAAGTATGTTTACGATCTATAAACTTTTGAGGATTGGCTTTGTTAATCGCGCCGCATCCGCAAATTCTTTTGTTTGAATCTTTTAGCACTAAATACTTCGCATTTCAATCATTGTATGCCTTGGAATGGTTATAGATTATATGATTTGAAAATAGGTAGGTAACCTCATGCGTGGATTGAATAGAAAAAGAATAATTATTACCGGGGGAGCAAGCGGTATCGGCGCAGCAACTTCACTACGTTTTCTTGAAGAAGGATCTCTAGTTATTGTGATCGACCGGGATCAATTCCGACTCAATGATTTCGCAGATAAACATCCAGAACTATCTGGGGCGATTGTTGCAGATGTATCAAAGCCGGAATCAGTAGCGATAGCTTTCAATAAGATTGATGATCTTCTTGGAGGTCTTGACGTGCTTATAAATAATGCTGGGATTAGCATACGTCATGCTTTTATGGATATTACACCTGCAGAATGGCGTGAGGTTATGGACATTAATCTCAACGGCCTATTCTACGTAGCTCAGCAAGCTGCCAAGCGTATGGTTGAAACGAATGGAGGAGTAATCTTAAATATGGGTTCAACAAACGCATTACGAGGCTACCACCACTACGCTGATTACAATGCATCAAAGGCGGGGGTTATTGAGCTGACAAGATCCATGGCGCTTGAGTTAGCACCAAAAGTACGGGTCAATGCAGTTTGCCCAGGATTCATCCTGACTCCTATGCAAGCTGCTGAATATACACCTGAAATGATTAGTGAGTTTGAAAACAAACTGCCGCTCCAAAAACTAGGCACACCGGAAGAAGTAGCCGCTATGTTTGCTTTCTTAGCATCGGATGACGCATCTTTTATCACCGGGCAATATTTTGTGATCGACGGTGGTGAGATCGCTGGAGGACTTGCCAGCCAACCTTAGATTACCGTATGGCAATCGCTTGATTGAATTACTATAGTCTCATCAATCAATTATCCACCGGTTTTTTACGATTTTTCTGAGCTCGAGATTTACTCCTTTCAATCTGTGGGCCGCTACGAATGTCCGGAAAAGGAGCTTTATTATTACTATCTATATATGGGATTTAGCGCCGAATATTTCCAGGCTCCCCCAAACCAACTCCCTGACTCGCTTATGTTTTACCAACCGATTGATCTAGATATAATAGAAATATGAAGCATGTAATCAACTACTTTCCCAGGTTCTATAGTCAAAGGAAATTTAGTCGTAAATAGTTTACATAGATTAGTGTGGGGATAAGGGATACCACTTGGAACTCAACATGCAATCACCGCTCACTTTCTGCTAGAGATAAACGTTCCAGTCGTGTGGCACATTCCAGCAAAGAGCGTCCTGAATGGTAGGCAACCTTCCAGGGATTACCGATATTGTCATCTATGGGCTTGCCTTCCCGGGTTAGGAGCGTCATCCATTCGCCTACAGCATGGTTGATCATATAATGATCAACGAACTGCCAAATTTTTTCAAATGCCTTAAAGAACCTTCGCTCACCAAACAATTCGTAAGCATCGATAAATCCGACCATGGCTTCGGCGTTCTGCTAGAATTCTTTCTCTAGGATGATGGCTTCTCCGGAGGCAATTCCATCTCGATATATCCCACCAAATTCCCAATCAACACCGTGGGTGTAAGCATGGTCTACCAACTTGTAGCGCACTTGGCGATATAGATCATTATCAATATCCACCGCCTTTAGCGCGTACGTCAGCAGCCATGCTAACTCGATATTATGTCCGTACGATTTTGTATCGATCGAAATTTCTGGTGCTTCACCTTTAGTTCTGCATTCCATGTCCGGTGGATTGAAATCGCTGGGATCGGATTGATTGCTATGTCAAATTGGTTGCGACCACTACCGGTGGTTGGTTCAAGCATGTGGTTAACGATAATATCTAGGACTTCGTTAAGCCTGCGGTGGTGAACCTCTTTTTTAGTTGCTGCATACAAAACGGTGAAAGCATCCATGGTGTGCATGTGGCTGTCCAAGCCTTTGCGATCGCCCGCAAAAAATCCGCCAGGTGCTACACTCCAATCCCGTTCGAGATTCTCGTAATACCCTCCATGTAGCGTATCAGCGCAATAGATCTGCAGCAAGTCAAAAGTCCTCTCCGCGAGCGCTAAACTGCGCTTTTCACCTGTCGCAAGGGTGTATTCAGACAAAGCGTAAATTGCAAATACATGCCCGTATAACACCTTACCGGCATCGATTAAGCTGCCATCTCGCTCAACTTTCTAATACCAGCCTTCATAATCAGTATCTCAAAAGTGTTGGATCATGAAATCTAGACCATATCGAGCCATCTTGATGAATTCTGATCGCTCGGGGTATCTGCGAGACAGTTTAGAAAACCACCACACCAGTCGTGCTTGGGTGTTGAGGTACTTCTCGTGGTTCGGTAACGGCTGGCCTTTTGAGTCGAAGTTGGTCAGGAAGCCACCATATTGATTGTCGTAGCAACGTTCTAACCAGAACGGGATTACCCCATTCTGCAGCTGTTCATTGACCGCATTATGGTAGTAATGTAAGGTTTCTAATAATGTCATTCCGGCTTCTCCATGTAGTAACGTACCTTTATTCCATACGTAGCTTGGTGATGGATGGATGTGATTATAAACATCCGCTCCGTTTTCGGCAGGAAATAGGATCGTGGGATGTATAATCTTAACGTTTAGATGTTTTTTGCTGCATGTCCTGTGGATTGCATCTTGGAGATACGCGATCACTAAAGGCCATATGTCGCTACAACACATCAGCCAGCTCCACACGCCAATAGGGTTGATTGACTTCGGAATAGGCCAACCAGGTTTTGACTTACTTCCAGTCAATGAAATCCGCCAAGCCGCAAACATCGCTCTTTCCAATGAGAACAGAGCCAGCTTGAATTACGGATTCGAACAAGGTGATGAAAACCTGCGAGTTCATCTGGCATCGTTTCTCAGCCAGCAGTATGGGTTTCCAGTTCACTCTCGAGAACTTTTCATAACGAACGGTGTTTCTTTAGCGCTTGATATACTCTGCACACTTTATACCAAGCCTGGGGATACAATCTTCGTGGAGGAACCAACCTATTATTTAGCACTAAAGATTTTCTCAGACCATCGGTTGAACATTATTAACGTGGCTGTGGATGAAAATGGATTGGTTGTTCCGGATTTAGACGAGAAGCTTTCCAACCATCAACCGGTGTTTTTATACACTGTGCCTGTGTTTCAAAACCCGACTGGAACCACGCTCTCAAGAGAGCGCAGAAAATTAATGGTTGATTTAGCTCAACAGCATGGTTTTATTATTATTGCTGATGAGGTCTATCAGCTTTTAGCTCACGCCAATGAACCCCCTCCTTCACTAGCAGCGTATCTCGATTCAGATCACGTAATTGCCCTTGGGTCATTCTCAAAAATCCTTGCGCCAGGCTTGCGGCTTGGCTGGATGCATGTGCCACAGCGAGTGATGGACCGGTTAACTTCCTGCGGCTTGTTGGAAAGTGGGGGAGGTTTAAACCCCTTTACATCATGTATCGTCAATGTTTTTATTGATCGCGGATGGTTAGAAGAGAATATTGTCAGGTTGAGAAAAGAATTCATGCATAGAAAAATTAGGCTTATAGACGAATTATCAAAGCAGCTTGGAAATTCGATTAGATTCACAATACCCGATGGCGGTTACTTTTTATGGTTGGCTTTTGCTGAATCAATTGATATGAATAAGCTCCTTCAAGACGCTCATGCATATAACGTTTCCTGGCTTCCAGGTCGCGTGTGTGCGATATCCGACCACTATTTGAATTATGGAAGATTCTGTTATGCTCATTACTCCAGCGAGAGCTTGGCGCAAGGGGTAAGGAAATTGGCAGCATTGGTTTATGATGGTGCTAACGCATTACATAATTGATATCCCCTATCTATGTTTCATTTGTGGTGATAGAATTCGCCCCCACATGTAGAACCGTGTACTTAGGATATCAGTGTGAAAACCAATTTTAGAAAACACAGGAAATGATCGATTGACTTCTACATCAGGTTCAGCAAATCGCCCTGGGCTTATGCAGCGCATCATTGGACCACCAATTGAGACAGCTGCAGCACCACACCAGGCTATTGGGAAAATACCGGCATTAGCCATCTTTGCATCTGATGCGTTATCCTCAGTTGCCTATGCGACCGAGGAGATTCTGCTCATTCTGGCAATATCGGGAAGCATTTTCTTTTCTCTCTCGATTCCGATTGCAATCGCGATCGCAGTACTTCTGGTCATATTGACAATATCTTACCGCCAAACAATTTTCGCTTACCCAACTGGTGGGGGTGCGTACATTGTTTCACGGGAGAACCTTGGGGAGCTTGCTGCGAAAATTGCCGGCGCGGCGCTGATGACAGATTACATATTGACCGTTGCAGTAAGCATTTCTTCGGGTGTAGCTCAAATTTCCTCCGCTTTCCCGATATTAGATCCATATCGTGTATATCTAGCCGTCTTGATCATTATCGTCATGACAGTAATCAATATGCGCGGGATAAAAGAATCTAGCACGACGTTCGCGATCCCCACTTATTTCTTCCTGATATCTGCAATGCTGATGCTGGGCACTGGTTTTATAAAATGGATCATGGGAACATTAGATGATGTCACAGGTGTCGAGATGGTCAGCTCATTCAGCCAGCCGATCACATTGTTCTTGCTTTTAAGGGCATTCAGCAGCGGTTGTACCGCGCTGACGGGTGTAGAGGCGATCTCAAACGGGATCTCTGCTTTCAAGCCGCCGCGTTCAAAGAATGCGGCCCAGACCATGCTCGCTATGAGCACAATCCTAGCAGTATTATTTATCGGTATAACTTTGCTGGCTCATGAAATTAATGCTATGCCCAGCGAAACAGAAACTGTGATCTCTCAAATCGCCCGGACTGTGTTCGGAACCGGATTGATATATGTAATCGCCATGGCGGCGACAACGACAATCCTCATTATGGCAGCCAACACCAGCTTTGCTGATTTTCCCCGCTTGGCTGCCTTGCAGGCTGCCGATGGTGTATTACCCCGCCAGTTAACGTACCGTGGAAGCCGGTTGGTATTCTCTTGGGGAATTGTCGGCTTAGCTGGTCTAGCTTCTATCCTGGTAATCGTTTTTAACGCTTCTGTATCTGCTCTGATCCCTTTATACGCTGTTGGTGTATTCTTGAGTTTTACTTTGTCCCAATCCGGAATGGTCATTCATTGGCAGCAGATAAGCAAGCTTGCTAACCAGGAAAAATCAGATGACGAAGAGAAACTGATCCATTATGATCCTCACTGGCGTTTAAAGCAGATCATCAACATCATTGGCGCAATTGCAACTGGAATCGTTACTTTGATCTTTGCTGTAACGAAGTTTGCGCAAGGCGCGTGGTTCATTTTGATATTAATCCCAATGTTAGTATGGGCATTTTCACGCACACATAACCATTATCAAACTGTGGCAAAGCAGCTGAGTTTAGGTGGGTTGGATATCAAGCCGCATGCCAGTCCTATGATCACGATTATATTGGTTGATAGCGTACATGCCGGAACCCTTCGTTTAGTTAATTTTGCTGAATCCCTTGGCCACCCCTGGGATGCGATACACATCGCAGTGAATCCTGAAAAAGTCGCTAGTATACTTGAGCGGTGGGATGAACGGATCGGAATTGGTGAACTGCACATCCTGCCTTCTCCCTATCGATCGCTCGCTGAACCGCTGCGAGAATATATTCACCAGCGGCAAGCTGAACTTCCCGGTGCATTTATCCATGTTGTTGTTGGCCAGTTGGCAATGACTACATACTGGGAACAAGCTCTGCACAACAATACGAATCTCTTCCTTGATTTACTTGTCCGTGACATGGATCGGGTTGTGGTAACGAGTGTTCCTTATCAAGTTTCCCTACGAGAACAATATGCTGCTCGTTTGAAGGTTGAGATATCAGACAGCATTCAAGATGCAGCAACAACATTTGAACCCGCTGAAGAAGATAGTGATGCTCAGGATGCAAGTATTGAATCAATCGATGATCCTATAGATTAATCCCTTGCAAACCAGGGAAAAAGCAGGGGGATAGTAGCGGTAAAATGCAGGTTTAACAGGCTCTTGCCACATTTCGGTAGGGGAAATTTGGCAAGGAACTCAACTCCACATCTATATCCAGAGAAATTTCAGGACCAATGTAGTAACTAATAATCTACCAGGATTGGTAAATGCATAATTTTCAATTTACCATCAACAATCCGCAATTTTAGCTAGATGCCATCAGTTTAAGTAATTCAAACGTATGGTCTCCCTCAAATAATACATCATAACATGACGGCCTTATGCTTTAAATCAGTCGAGTCACACAATAACCAAAACTTAGATTCTAACCAAAGATACTTCCTGGGGCAGCTGCACCAAACCCCTACTTACCCAAAATAATTTCCGCAAGGGCAGTGATCACAAACAGAGCTAGCCACCCCAGGATAATGGTGACAATTGTCTGCACCTACTCCCAGTCAAGAGATTCCATGGTGGCTATGAACCAAGCGACAATCGTTGCTCCTGCGGCGATGATCATAATGGGTGATAAAATGCAAGTGAGCGCGCTGGAAAAAGGCGCTTGGATGCCGATAACACCCACGACTTGCTAGATATAGCCAAGACCTAATCTCCCCACCAATTCGTCGAAAGAAACTTCAGCCTTCGATACAGGTCTGCCTGTCCAATTGATATCCATCGCCCCTACAGCGAAGCCAATTACAGCGAATATCATCCCAACGACGGCTCCTCCCAGCCAGTTCACCGGGTTACCAGATGCTACGGTACCCCAATGGCGCCTGCTCTGAACAACCAGTTGTTCTTAACTGAAACTCCCGATGCAGCCATTTACCAGATTGTTGCGGGCGGAATTCCAGGATCACTTATACCGCCATGGGGCAGCCGCCTCGATGACCAAAAGCTGCAATCCATTGTCGCGCACCTGCGGAATTTCGAGCTGACAGCCCCTGCGATCATCCCCCCGATCACTGAACACTGATTATTTAAAACTATTCGGCTTATGGATTTTCAGGTAGATGGTTTTGGAAGGATTCCAAATCACCGAAACAAATGATAAGGGGCTGATTTTCTAACGATTCAGCCCTCTCGATTGCTTTGTGTGGGTGCTATGCTATTTTCCGATCATGAAATTTGCCATGCCTGATGTCAGGTATAATCATCCCAATCTAGTGCAAAGTTTGTTTTGAGGAGGTTCCTTGGTGAACAAAGTTCAGAGCGTATTCAGCGGCTCATGGATAATCCTCTTACTTCGGGGCATCCTAGCTGTCTTTCTAGGAGTCTTCGCCCTCGTCAACCAGCGTACATTTTTACTGGTATTCTATGTATGGTTTGCAGTCTACCTGATCGTGGAAGGGATTATGAAATTGGTGAATGCGTGGCTGCAATTACGCTCTGGCAAACCATACTCGCATTCACTAAGCACTGGTCTGGTAAGTATGTTCGCTGGGATCGCGATGTTTGCTTGGCCAGATTTGTCCGCAGTAGTCATCGTAGCTCTAATTGCGACCCAAGCAATATATCAGGGGGCTAGCGATATCTGGATTTCTATTGGAGAACGCAAGCGCTCTGGGGCGCTACGGTTCTGGTTGGGTTTATTAGGTGGGTTTGTCCAGATTTTATTTGGATTACTGATGATCACCCAGCCATTATTGGGTGGAATGACGTTAATCGCTGTCGTGGGTGCCTACGGGGTTATCGTCGGGATGATATTGATATTTCGAGCGATTGAAGAGCGCCAAGGAGGCGGTCCGACGCCACTGGCACCAGCATAGCAGTACTGATCTGCAGATTTATCCGCAAGAGGGGATAAAGCAATCGAGCTGGGAGTATCACTCAGGCAATTAGTGGTATTTAATCCTGGGTAATTGGTATGGTATCGAGATCTTCTTCAATGTCTTCACTTTTATCGTGGTTTTCAAGCTTTGGATCGCGCTGCAGCACTAACAAAGTGATATCGTCAAACTGAGCTGCACCGTTTACGAAGTCCTGTACGGCATTTAAGATTGCGCTTTGGATTCCTTGAGCACCTGAAACCAGCGCTTGTTGGGCTACTTCAATAACCTGTTTTTCCTTGAAAAATTTCCCTTGGGGGTCTTGTGCATCCGGGATTCCATCCGTGTATAGAATCAAAGTGTCTCCGGCTTCAATCTGCACTGAAGCTTGTGACCAAGATGCATCTTCGTCAATACCAAGCGGCATACCAGTAGACATCAAGGCGTTGACCGTACCACCATCTTTATAGCTGAAGAGGAAGGGTGGGTTGTGACCAGCATTGCTGTAGTTGAAAATGCCAGCCTCCACATCCAATATTCCGAAAAATGCCGTTACAAACAGGTTAGCTCGTGTGTCTTGCAGAATACGCTCGTTCGCCGAGAAGAATACGATATCCGGCTGGGCGCCATATTCTAAGGCATATGTACGGATTAAAGTTCGACTGAGAGCCATGTAGAGTGCCGCACCAACACCCTTGTCCGCCACATCTGCAATGATGATCCCGAGTTTATTATCTGACAACTGGATAAAGTCGAAGAAATCGCCAGATGTCTCGCGCGCAGGGAGCAAAGTCACTGCCAACTCCCATCCATCTAAGCTGGGCATCTCATTGGGTAGGAAGCTTGCTTGAATCCTTCCAGCAAATTCAAGTTCCTGTAAAGTGGCTTGGTAATCGAGAGAATCATCATAAATTGCAGCTTGAAATATCACGGATGCAATATGATCGGTAAGCGAGTGCACAGCAGGAAATAGGCTGGTTAAAGCCTTCCGATCCCAGGGTTGAGCTAGGCTGCGCAGTTCAATATATACGAGTCCGATGGGTTGGGAATTCTCAACATCCAGTACTGGTGCAATGACGACCGGGTCGTGGCCTCCATTTTCGATCCGCCAGGGTAATTTTTTCTGGGAAACGAATGCGTGCGCTTCTGGTTGTCTCCGCACCCATGTCCAGATGGGGTCAATTTCAATCATCCATTCCTGCGGGTGTTTGTGCAGTAATTTATCGGGGGACATCCATACCACTACCCGTCCGGAAGGAAACATGGCTGGTACATGTCGATCCAACAAACTTGCTAAACTCGAGCCGTCGAGAGGCGCATTGATAATCTCTCGTCCGAGCTGTTCCAGTTGCTGAAGCTGAAGAGATTGCTGGCGGCTAGATTCTCCAGCCCAACTTAACTGACGTGCCAGTACAGCAACGAGCAATAAACCGAATAATAGGAACAAGCTGATCAGCAGTCCATTCTGAACATAGAGACCTGCAACTAGAATCGCAAACGGATTTGCCAGAACAGTCAGACCGAAAGCACGCAAGAAGAAGTTTATGATCGGTCGAATAGATGCATCTGGGACAACCTGGGGTTGAACCCATACTGCGAAGGCGATATATCCAGACCAGACCAGCAGCACAAGCAGCATATTCGCCACCAAGGCTGAGAAGGCGATTGATATCATCTCTATGGTTAGTCCAGCGATTGGGATTTGACCACCCATATATTGATATAGTTGCAGAGCTCCCAGATAAGCGATAGTTCCTGTGGTCAGCTCTAAGATGAAAGAACGGTATTGGTTCCAGCGTGCGCCAATCGTCCCTGCCTGCCGCATATCGATGATGAATCGGGCCCAAACCCCGAGCACTGTCAGCCAAATCGCAGTTGGTCCAAGCAAGAAAATCGACGTCCACTGGATCATGCTAGCCAGGGAACCTTCAGCGCTCCCATAGCGGTCGGCTCGGATAGTGATGATGAAGAAGTATTTCACCCGGCTGAAAACCAACTGCAGCAGGCCGAACAATAAGTATGCTGAAAAGGATTGCCCAATGGAGGCCAGGTCCGTTTTAAAAACAAGCCAAAATACACCTATTACCGCCAAAGGAGTCATCACCAGTGCAATCACGACATCCCCCGCACCGGTCAGTTGTCTTTCATAGCTGCGCGATTCTAAATCTGGCCAGAATCGTTTTGCGATGGAGATCAGCGACGTATACATGCCGATGATTATACTCGCTGCATAATGCACCTAACATCCATACCGCAGTCCATCTCGGTTCATTTTTGAGCAGTGGTGATAGTAAAGGATTTTTTGCAATATGTGAGGCAAATTGGCTCAACAAGTGATTGGCTGGGAATGAAGATTGTCTTTGTGTTTAGCATTGTCTAGAAATGCTATGATGGGGAGAAAGGATCACCTTTGACACATTTATCATGGCTGGATGGTGGAATATCCAGCTTCAAGTTATCGCTCAGGGTTGGTGAGCCAGGCATGATCCACCAATTTCAATGCAGCATGACAACCATTGGCATTAACTTCTACTGCTTATCCCCAAGATGAAATTTATTGCCAAGTTGGTGTGCGAAGCCTAGCTGGATGATATGGTTGTTGGTTTTTGTGTCAGAGAACTATGTCTTATGTTCTGCTGTGCTACAATCATCTCGGTGTAGTAAACACTATGGAACAGTTAGCAGATATATGCCACATCACTTCAATCTTTATGTGTGATTGCAGACCGATGTAGATCATTTTTGTTGGACGCAGGAGCATAATATGAAGAAAATCCGATGGGGGGTTCTAAGTACTGCGAAGTTCGGTATGAATACCTCGGTGCCAGCCATGCAGCAAGGCAAGTACTCACTAGTCTCATCTCTAGCCTCGCGCGATATGGCAAGTGCGCAGTCAGCTGCTGATATGTTAGCCATCCCCAAGGCATATGGGTCATATGATGAGTTACTGGCAGATCCGGGGATCGATGCGATCTATAATCCTTTACCAAACCACCTGCATGTTCCTTGGTCAATCAAGGCGCTCGAAGCAGGAAAACATGTCCTTTGTGAAAAGCCGATCGCAATGTCTGCGGCTGAGGCACAAAACCTATTGAACGTATCGAAACGTTACCCCCATTTGAAGATAATGGAGGCATTCATGTACCGACACCACCCTCAGTGGCAGGCTGCAACAGGGCTTGTCAGCGCCGGTCAAATTGGTAGTCTAGTAAATGTCCATTCGTATTTTGCTTATCGTAACACTGATCCAGGCAATATCCGCAACAAAAAAGACATCGGTGGTGGTGCATTGATGGATATTGGCTGTTACTGTGTTTCACTTTCAAGATTCTTGTTCGCGGCTGAACCGAAACGATTGGCTGCGCGGATGGAATCTGACCCGATATTTGGTACCGACAAGCTTACTTCAGTAATAATGGAGTTTGATCAAGGTTCAGCGACGTTTACCTGCGCGACCCAGTTGGCAGGCTATCAGCGTGCAACTATCTATGGCACACACGGGTGGATTGAGATTGAGATGCCGTTCAATGCCCCTAATGATCGACCATGCAGCATCTTGGTCAACTGTAAAGGCAAAACTGAGCAGATCTCTTTTGATATTATCAACCAGTACACACTGCAGGGCGATCTGTTTTCACAAGCTATCCTGGAAGATAAACCAGTGTTTACACCGTTAGAAGATGCGGTTGCAAATATGCGCGTGATTGATGCCGTATTTCAAAGTGCAGCGCGAGGGGAATGGGTATTGCTATAGTATATTATCGCCCAATTAAAAACAGAAAGGGTTGGTAAAACACCAACCCTTTCTTTGTGCAAGTTATGCTGAGTATTCAACTGGTTCTTGAAAGAGCGGCGTGGTCTCGTCATTCAGCAAGATGATGAGGGCGTAAATGCCAAGTGCTGTTCCCAGCGGGAAATTGAGCAAGTTGAGCACCGATAGGATAATCCCTAAGATGCGTGCCCATTCTTTGAATTTAAGTAAGCCAATCCCAACGATCAGTCCTGGTATCGCAAGCAGAAGAAGCAATCCGCCACAAACCAAGGAGACGATTCCGGTGATAGCCATCGCTGTCTCATCTTGGGAGATCAATCCGCCGCCGAAGATCAGAGATGATAGACATGCTGCACCGAGCAAGTCTAGCGCGCTCATGATAATGTATAACCAACCGATCACTTTGACGTGAGTGTTCATTGCATTCTCCTTACTTTATTGTAGTATGTTTCTTCCAGATTTTGTCGGTTTTGCCAGATATGCTCGATATCAATTCAGCTCCCGACTCATAATAGTATACGTCAGTTACATCAAAAAGTTGCAGGATGTATTGAGGGATAACTTCCCTTGTGGAAAGCAGCGATTTGGGTTATACCTTGGCTGTGTTAAATGACAATAGATCAGTGCTGCGCCCATTACGTTATATAGCAATGTTCTTAATGTGGGGATTTTTATTTACCCTGTCATACACACAATCTCCACTTTATACCTCCAATCAGAACCAGTACTTTCTCCACGGGCTAGCACAAGCTGGGGTGGGGCAGCTTTCTACCGACTGGTTGGCTAATACCCTCGATCCCACCCCAGTATTCTCTCTTTTTGTTACCTGGATCTACACAGCACTGCCCTACCCGCCCATCTTCTATGTTCTCTATGGGTTGTTGCTTGCAATTTACTTGTTTAGTGTGCAGGGAATTATTGCCATTATATTCGGCTGGTCAGATGGAGATATTCGCCGGATCGTCTTTACAGCAGTATTCCTGGTCATCCATTCAGCAGCCTGGCGTTTTGGACTATCACGGATATTGAGCCCAGAATGGTCGTATGTATTGGAGGATGGCTTCGCAGGTCAACGTATGCTCGGCACAGTATTGCAGCCCAGCGCTTTTGGGGTTTTCTTGCTGCTTTCGATATATATGTATTTACGCGGTAATGCGTACCTGGCTGTACTTGCTGCAGTTTTTGCTGCTACGGTTCACCCGACTTACCTACTATCTGCAGGTGTGCTCACCGGTTGCTACATGTTGGATAGCTACCTCCAAGAGCGCAGGTTTAAAACGTCCTTATCTTATGGTTTGCTCGGATTGCTGTTTGTTTTACCTGTTTTGTACAATTCGCTCAATGTTTTCCTCGTTGGGGATGAGAGTGCCGCTGTTCAGGCACAGCAGATATTGGTATATTTCCGTATCCCCCATCATGCCGTCGTATCGGAGTGGTTAAATCTTGTTGCTCTGACGAAGATCGTACTGATCCTGCTCACACTATTTGTTGCTCGACGCACCAGGTTGTTTTTAATCTTAGCCATATCCAATCTCGTTTTATTGGTTTTGACGATCATACAATTGACAACTGGCAGCACGCAGCTCGCCCTCATCTTTCCCTGGCGTTTATCTATATACATCTTACCCCTATCAACTGCAGTAATCTTGGGTTGTTTAACAGACTGGATAATAGGAACTCGCTTCTTCCAAAATCAGCGCGGTATGAATGTTCTAATTAGTGCTAGTTATGTACTCATCGCGACTGCGGTTATTGTCGGAATCGTTCGTTTCACACTAGACATACAACGGAAAGCTAACGTTCCTGAAGCCGATGTGCAGACTTTTGTAGCGAATAACCTTACCCATGGACAAACATATCTTACACCAATTAAGATGCAGGATTTCCGTTTAGCTACTGGAGCTCCCGTGTATGTGGATTTCAAAGCCATACCTTATCAAGCCGATGAGGTTATCGAGTGGTATCGCCGTGTCCGTCTGGCTGATCGCTTCTATCAATCCGCAGATTGTGCAACTCTGGAAACCATTCTCGAGGAAAGAGTAATTAGTCATGTCGTCTATAGCAGCACATTGGCATGCCCATCAATCTCTAGGATCTACCAGGACCAAAATTATTTAATCTATCGAGTTGATGGCTGAACGGAATAGTTTAGGGGGGGGAGCTAGGTGAAAACAGATATTTTTTCAGATGTTTCTCATTCAAAATAGTAGATTTGGTAACTGATAGCGGTATTCTGACAGGTCAAACCCACATAATTTAGGCCAGTTACAACCTTTCATCGCATTTTGCGTATAACACTGTAGAAAGGAGCAACAATCATGACTACAGGTTATCGAAAACTTTATCGAACGCGCCGGGACCGCAAACTGGCAGGTGTCTGTGGAGGGTTGGGTGTCTATTGGGGCATCGATCCAACACTCGTGCGCTTAGCTTTTGTGTTGGGTGCTCTATTGTGGTGGATTGCCCCGCTTGTAATCCTTTACATCATCCTACTGGTATTTGTTCCGCTCGAACCTCTCACTGCGTCACCAGCATAGTTTGGATCACCAGCCATTTGCATCGCGAGCGGTTGGTGTATTCTCCTCATCCGCCGCCGGAAACTTAATAGTTTCCGGCGGCAAGTTCTGTATGCTCGGGACGACTGATTTGATACCATCGCTGCATCAGTATTCTGTCTGATAAAATAGGATCTTGATCATCTTAATGAGTACTACGGATTTTCATTTTCTTTGATACTTGAAGAGGCACATATCCTCTGTGACTGATAACTCAGCAACAAACTTCCAGCGACAAGCGGGGTATTACGAGCTAGTTAAGGGTAACAGGAATTACCGATCCCTATGGTTTGGCGAGATTGTAAGTTTATTCGGTGATTGGTTTAACTTGATCGCATCAGCGGCATTGATTTCCAGTTTAACCGGTTCGGGTATGGCTGTTGGTGGTTTGTTTGTTGTCCGCATGTTAGCTCCATTTCTAGTCAGCCCGATTGCCGGTGTAGTAGCAGATCGATTTGATCTAAAGCGGATTTTAATAGTGGCTGACATATCGCGAGCAGTAATCGTTTTAGGTTTCCTATGGGTGCGGAGTGCTGACCAGGTTTGGTTGTTATATGTCCTAACACTCTTCCAGCTTGCGGTCAGCGGGTTTTTCTACCCCACTCGAAATTCGCTCTTGCCAGAAATTGTCTCTCGGCGTGAACTGGGTTCTGCTAACGCACTGAGCTCCGCCACCTGGTCTGTCATGCTTGCTCTTGGCGCGGCGCTAGGTGGAATAGTTGCTGGCAGCTGGGGGATATATCCCGCCTTTGTGATCGACTCGTTGACATTCCTCATCTCGGCACTATTTATTTACCAAATCACCTATCGTCACGTACCTCGAGAAAATGACAAAGTACGCAGCATCCGTACGATCTATCAGGATTATATTGAGGGTCTGCGTTATTCTCTCACTCATCATGATATCTTGGCAATTAGTCTGCAGAAAGGAGCTTGGGCTTTGTTCCTGGGTGGAGCTTTCCAGGTCGTCCAGGTCGTGATAGCGGAGAAGATATTTGTCATTGGAGATGGTGGCAGTACAAGCTTAGGATTGATATATGCAATCTCTGGAATTGGGACCGGCCTTGGACCAATTTTTGCACGCTACTATTCTGGAGACCGTGATTCGCTTCTAAGGAATTTTATGGTAGTAGCTTACGCGATCGGTATCATTGGCACAGTCATCATCGCCCCTTTGGCCACATTCCCGCTGGTTTTGCTTGGATCACTCCTGCGCTCTTTTGGAGGCGGGATCAATTGGGTCTTTTCTACCCAACTTTTACTCCAGCTGACACCTGATCGAGTGCGTGGGCGTGTATTCTCAACCGAGTTCGCAGTATTCACATTGGCAAATGCGCTTGGAGCAGCCATCGGTGGATGGGCACTAGATAATACTGAATTTACCTTATCCGGAATGCTTTGGGCTATGGTGGTGTTGACATTGATTCCAACCGTTAGCTGGATGATATGGACAAAATTTGGTCAGCGGCAAACACCACCTGGTACCCACACTGCTGAAAGAGTTACACCCTGAGGGTTTTTCGATCACGTTCTGGAACCATCTACCCAGCCACAGCGTCTTATTCCTATGACTGAAGCTAACACATCCCCAGTAATCAATCAATTGATGATGGTATTGTTGGGCAGAGAGTGGGATTCTTGAAGAAACTGCAAAGGTTAGTTTATCCATTCACTACGTTTTCGCTGGCTGCGATGGTGGCTGTTGTCATGGTAGTGGTTTTAGCTGCAATCATGCTGTTCGGTTGGTATTCCTATTTTCAAACAGGCAGCTTGATATTGCCTGGTGTTTGGGCAGGGGAATCGGATTTGGGGGGGTTAACCGTCGAGGAGGCAGCAGTACTGCTGCATTCCCAGTGGAATATGCAGAACAAAATCACCGTGGATAATGGTCTACAGACCTGGTCTGTTCACCCTGCTGACATCGGATTATCTCTCGACGCACTCCGGACCGCTCGTGGTGCCTACGAATATGGGCATGGGCAAAGTATGCTCGCCGAGATGGCAATGTTAATGGCATCTTTTTTTAACGGCTACCCGGTGGAACCAGTTGTTGATCTGGATCTAGACAGTACCCGTGTGTGGCTGGAAAATCAGAATAATGCGATTCGGCAGGACCCAGTTGATGCAAGGCTGGTTTGGGATGGTCAGAATTTTGTACCCGTACCAGCTGCTATTGGCTATCAGCTCGATGTCGAAAAAGCTATTGTGAATATCCAAACGGATCCGGCAGCAGTTTTCCTGGGTGGCTACTATTACCTGCCTATGATCCCTTTAATCCCGGAAATAAATGATCTCTCTGAGACAGTGTCTGCCGCAGAACACCTAGTATCAACCCCTGCGACATTCCCCGTCTACGACGCCTTATCCGACCAATATACTCAATTTACTATCCCGCGTGAGGTATTGGCTTCATGGGTCTTGATTTCACAAAATGAGGATGGCCCGACTGTGAGTTTCGATGAGAACCGTATCTCCTCTTATCTGGATAGCGAGGCAGGTCAATTGGATGGAGGCCGTTTTATTGATGGGGATAAAAACAGCGCCGCAATTGTTCGGGCGCTTGAGGATCAAACTTCGGTAATGATTACTGCCAGCCACCCAGCAACTACATACAATGTAAACAAGGGTGATACCCTACTGAAAATCGCTTGGCAAGTTGGAATGCCTTTCTGGAAACTAATCCAAGCAAATCCTGGTATCGATATGGATGAACTTTATGCTGGGCAGGAATTGATTGTTCCATCCAAAGATGAAATGCTGCCGCTACCCGTTGTGCCTCACAAACGAATCAAGCTGAGTATCAGCAAACAGCGATTATGGGTGTACGAGAATGGTGAGCTTCTAGCAAAACATGTTATCAGCACCGGCATCGACCGTTCACCTACCCAACCAGGTATCTTCCAGGTGCAGACGCATGAGAAATCAGCTTACGCATCCGTGTGGGACTTAACCATGCCCCATTTTCTTGGCATTTATGAAGCTTGGCCTGGATTTATGAACGGCATCCATGGATTGCCAACCCTATCCAACGGTCAGCGCTTATGGGGGAGCATCCTTGGTCGCCCGGCTTCGTATGGCTGCATAATCCTAGACTTAAAACCTGCCAAAGATTTATACAATTGGGCTGAAGACGGGGTGGTAGTTGAGATTGTCCAGTAGTCTAGGGAAGTGTTAAAAAGTCACTAGTGTGCTGCTCTACTTGGTATCGAGTTTCCACAGCGTAGGTGCACCGCTTCCCTGTGCCAGCAGCCATACGTCCCCTGAATGATCAGATGTTGCCGCTAGTACATTTAAGTTAGTTAGGTGTTCTAAATTATCACCAACCACGCGGTAGATCGGGCCACCGCTGATAATCCAGGTGTTGTCGTGTTCATCAAATAAGATCTCGCGCCGGAATCCAATCGTAACCTCCCCGATTTGTTTCCAATCACGCCCAATGAGGTGAAAGAGGATTTCACCATTATAACAACTAGCTCCCCCACAAATTTCCAATTCCACCCATGGGTTTCCATTAGGATCGATAGTTAATCCTACGACATAACCATACCTGACACCAAGCTCTTCAGGCAGTATGGGAGGGATATATTGATTCCACCTACCATCAGCTCCGCTGAGTTTCCACAGTTCTCCGTCCCGACCTACCCATACATCACCATTTAAACCTTCTTCGATGGTAGTTACGCATCCGCCATCAAATGGGAGTTCGTTGTCTAACCATTCCCCTCTTCCGTAGATACGTACACCCCCACCGTTCATTGGCCCAGGCCCGCTCCAATCACAACGCCCCACCCATACCTCACCGCTATCTTGGATTGTTTTTATCTTATACTCGCTTATGATTTCTGGGCTTTCAACTGGTGCCATCCCCATCATTTCGTTATCGATGTTTTGCCAGGAACTACCATTGAACATGCGTAAACCGCTTTCACTAGCTAGCCATACATTGCCGTATATATCACTGGTCACACCTCCCATTCCGACGTTCAGCCCGTCAGTATTAACCGGTTCCCAACCGGTGGACAGAGTATAGCTGATCCATGCTGTCCTGTCCCATGATGTGATCGATTCACCAGTAGAGCTGACCAACCAGAAATGCCCCTTCCGATCCATCCCCACCATTTCTCCAGCTGTCTCAGTCAAGAAACCGTTCCAAAATTCACCGTCAAACTGGCTGATTCCACCCTCAGAAATCAACCATATCCCCCCATCAGGATCTGCTTCTAGGCTGATAACTCGCCCCGCAATTAATGCTTCTTCTGTAGACATCTGTTGAAACGGACCAGAGCGTTCCAGTTGGGTGGTAGGGGTGCTTTGTTCTTCGATCACACTAGTTTGAGGAGATGGTTTTGAGATTACCGACTCATCAGGTGGAGGTAATGTCGTAACAGTGACTACAGCAGTTTGTGTGGCAAACTTTTGCACCTGTTGTGCGACACGTTCCACATTCTTGCCTGAGCCAGCAGGGCTGCAGGTTGAAATTACCAAGCAAATAGCTAACAGGATCATATTCGCGATCCCAAATTTGAATAACATCTCGCTATTACGCCTCGCGATCATAAGCACCTCAGCTATTCCTTTTTTACACCGGTTTCACGCTTTAGGCAAGTGTGTGTGACATTTGTATGGTTTTTGATCTGGCTGTTTGTTAATAACTGGAGTTATCCTTGAAGAGCTATTTGGTCTCAACGATAAAAGTGTTGTACAATACTCAAATCATTCTCTACCATTCAAGAGGAGGAAACACTATGAAAGTCGGCCAAATGGCTCCCGATTTTATGCTGCCCAGTCACCTCGATAAGGAAGTGACCTTGAGCAGTTTGCGGGGGAAGAATGTTGCGCTTATATTCTTTCCTTGGGCTTGGACACCAGTCTGAACGAGCCAGATCCCGTCTTACCAAGCCGAGCTGGCGCAGTTCGCGGGATTGAATACCCAGGTTCTGGGTATAAGTATTGATCATGTACCATGCTTGCAAGCCTGGGCAGAAAGCTTGGGGAAGATAGATTACCCATTGCTCAGTGATTTCTGGCCTCATGGCGCGGTCGCAGTTAAGTACGGTGTCATGCGCTCTGATGGGCGTTCCGAACGAGCAATCTTCTTAATCGATAAGGATGGGGTCATCCGTTATATCGATATCCACAATATTGATGAACAACCGGATAACGAAGTCCTGCGCGCGGAGATTCGCAAGATGGATCCTGAATCTGCTGCGAATGAATCAACCTTAGGCCGGAAACTCGCCACAATGGAGCTGCCATCCAGCGGAAACGTCCTTTACTGCACCCGCTGGTGCCCAGATTGCCGCCGTGCGCGTGCATGGTTTGAGTCGCATAACGTGCCTTTCACAGAAGTAGACGTCAACGCGGTCCCCAGCGCGGCGGCAAGAGTTCGCTCTTGGGCAGATGGGAAGTTAATAACCCCCACGTTTGATATAAACGGAACCATAATTATTGACTATGACTTGGATCGGTTAGCAGAGGTGCTTAATATAAGCTGAGCTCACTGATCAATCACTGCGGATGTTTCAGGAGACATCATGGACCCGATAGACCCCCAAGCCGGAGCACAGATGATCGCTGCTATGCTGCAGCCATGGCATACCGCCGTATCGGACCCTGTTAGCGCCCAAGAACATGTTCTTCAAGGCTTGCTGAAGGATTACGAGCAGACACGCTATGGTCGCGAACATAATGCGGGTAAGATCGCCAGCATTACTGACTACCGAAAGCAGTTCCCAATTGTCGATTACGATGGTTATCGTCCGCTTATCAAGCAGGTTATGGCGGGCGATATTGATCTACTGTTGTGGGAAGAACCTATCGGATGGGCGATAACGCGCGGTACGACCGAGGGTGAGTCCAAGTTCATACCGATGACCCCGACGGATCTAAAGTTGCGCGTGAGCGCGGGTCGTGCAGTAATGAACTATGTTGCATCCAGCCAGCGCCTAGATATCTTCTTAGGGGCAAACCTTAACCTCAATTTTCCCTCGGTCGTTGGGACAGTTAAGGTTGGTGATCGCGAAGTGGAATATGGCTACAGTTCCGGCATCTATACCAAACATGTCTCCACCGCTACCCCGATTCGCTCCATACCCTCCCAAGATGAAATTGATGCGCTCGGTGGTGGGAAATCAATGCAAGATTGGGAGAGGCGTTTCGAACTTGCTTACCAGCTGTGCCAGACAGAACAGGTAACCCTAGTCGGGGGTGTTTGTCCAACTGCAATCCGTTTTGCCCGCTATTTAAGGAACGAGTACAAAATATATCCGAAAGATGTATGGCATCCGCAAATCATGACATTGGGTAGTGTGCCAGGAATAAACACCCGCTATGCCTCTTCACTGAGAGCCCTGTATGGTCCAGCGGTTATCCGCGAAATCTACGGCGCTACCGAGGGCATGTTTGGACAACAGATGGATGAGAAGCGGGCTTGGGTACCAAATTATGATTTGTTCTTTTTCGAAGTAAATACAAGATCGGGAATAAAGATGTTGCACGAGATGCGTTCTGGTGAGATGGGAGAATTAATTGTCTCAACGCCTATCCTGCCACGCTATCGCATAGGTGACTCAATCTTGGCTTTTGAGCCACCATATTTCCGCTGCATCGGACGCGCAGAATGGTGGACACCTCTTCGCTATGCGTGGGATGAATTTTCGACTTTAAACCTGGGTCGCTTGTAACCTATGCAGGCTTGATCAGCGCCCGAATAATCAAAGATAATCCGATTGCTATGATGATCAAAGGCCAGATAATACCCCAACCAAAGAAGTTTCCAAGACCAATCCCAATAAAGATTAGGGCCAGTACCATCGTGCCCCCAACCGGACGCCGGTAATCTGGGACGATTAAGCGGATCAGCACTTCAAGCAGCAAGATTACCCCAGCACCTAAAAAGATAAGCGACCATGCATTTGCTGCCCCTTCATATTCAGCGCCTGGGAAGAAACGTCCCTGGAATTGCAGCCAATTCAGGTAACCTAGGTTGTTCGCGAGCAGGATAACTCCAGCCCAGATGAAGATGAATGCCCAAATGATCAAACCCAGGGGGTCTCTGCGTCTTTTCTCATCGAAACTCTTTTCCTCGGGAGTTTTCTCTTCGCGTTTCTCCAACGCTTTCTCATCAAACTTCTCATCTGGCATTTGGCCCTCCTGCTATAAAACCTGCGTCTTCATTGAATTCATTTCTCCATATAAGTATACATTAATCCATTCAATCATCATAGCAATTTTCTCTCGAATTACCATAAAATTGGCCCATATTTCAGAGACAAAGTACTTTGATCCATTCCCCCACATGATCACCGCGATTGAGCGATCCCTGCAATCGCTTCTGGGTTTACGAGCGCGGAAATATCTCCTGGATCTTCGCCCAGGTATGCCGCTCGGATAATCCTGCGCATAACTTTCGCATTTCTGGTCTTTGGCAAATCCGGTACGATTTGGATCTCTTTTGGTGACAGCGGTTTCCCCAGCCCCGAAACAATTAGTTTTTCCAAATCTGCACACACTGCATCGCGATCAGAAGGGTTTTCCACCAGCACACAGAATAATACCAAACTATTGCCCTTGATCTCGTCTGGGATCCCAATAGCTGCTGCCTCGATTACATCGCTATGAGTTACTGCGATAGATTCGATTTCTGCTGGACCTACCCTCTTTCCAGCAATTTTGAGTGTGTCATCTGATCTACCAAGGATATACCACATTCCATCGTCATCCAATACTGCAAAATCACCATGTTTCCAAATACCAGGCCAATCTGCCCAATATGTCTCTTCATATCGTTTAGGATCATTCCAGAAACCTCGCGTCATGCCAATCCAAGGGGCTTTGATTACCAGCTCCCCAACCTGCCCAATAACTGGTTGACCATTTTCGTCGTATATGTCTACTGCCATCCCTGGGCAAGCTGCTGAAAAAGAACAAGGTTTCATCGGTAATATTGGGTTCCCCATTAATATACCCCCCGATATCTCTGTTCCTCCGGAATAATTAATGATTGGTAACTTTCCCTTCCCCACTTTATCGAATAACCACCACCAAGGGTCAGGATTCCAAGGTTCACCAGTTGATGCTATCAAGTGCAGCGATTTAAGGTTGTAGTCTTGGATAGCTGAACCTTCATGTTGCATAACAGCACGAATATAGGTTGGCGAGATGCCAAGTATATTGACATGATGTTTATCAATAAGCTGCCATATCCGATCCGCGTCCGGGTAATCTGGTGCGCCATCATAGAGCACCATTGTAGCGCCTAGCAATAGCGACCCATAAACCAACCAGGGCCCCATCATCCAGCCCATATCCGTCATCCAATAGATGACATCCGCAGGGTGAACATCCGTCCCGAATGCCATATCTTGGGCAGCCTTAATTGGGAAACCGCAGTGTGTGTGGACTGCACCTTTGGGTTTTCCAGTCGTACCTGATGTGTATAACACCATTAATGTATCTTCTGCGCTTGTCGATACCGTGGCGACAGTTTCTGTTTGATCACCAATGACATCAGACCACCGGTAATCTCTTTGTGGGGTCATTTCCACATCCACGCCGGCATAATCCAGCATGACCATGTACTTTAGGCTTGGTATTTGCTCAGCAGCTTTGTCCGCAATAAGCTTCATCTGGATTACTTTCCCCCGGCGGAGGTAGCCATCAGCAGTCAAGATTACTTTGGCGCCTGCGTCATTACATCTAGTTTGGATGGCATCAGCACCATAACCTGAAAATAATGGCAGGCTGACGGCACCAATTTTCGCGATACCAAGCAGCGAGGCAGCAATCTCTGGAACCATTGGCATGTATAACGCGACTACATCCCCTGGTATTATCCCCAAGCCTTTCAGCGCACTTGCTACCTTCTCTGCCTCATCGTGCAGTTGTCCATAGGTCAGGGTATCACTTTTACCGTCCTCTCTTTCCCAAATAACAGCCGGTTGGGAGTAGACGACGGTGCCGATATATTTCTCAAGGCAGCTCTGGTAGATATTCATCCTGCCCCCAACACACCATATTGGCCAGGCGTTGCCGCGCGCTAAATCGATTACTTGTTGATACGGCTCGTCAAAGTGAATGTTGAGGTATTTCAGGATGGCATCAGTGAACCAGGCAATGTCACTTGTCGAGCGTTTATACAGTTCATCGAAACTTCTGAGGTTGTATGCTCGCATGAAATGCGTCAAGTGCGCAGATGTTAGGTAGTCTTCGCTTGGCTTCCATGCAATCTCTCCCCCAAACTTAAATAGTTCGCTCATCACTCACTCATTCTACACTTGTTTGGGTTTTGATTATAGATTAGTTGGATGATCGAATTTATTTTATCCTCACCTAGCATCATTAATCAAGGGATGGTCATAAAATCGATAACGTAGATTCATCTGATGAGGGCAATCAGATAATTTTCCACTTGGACTCAATGCATAGAATATATCTACCCAACCACAATTACTACCTTTCAATACAAACAATGCGGTTCAGTTCGGAGGGAGCTGTCGGGTTTGACCAATTCACCCTTGTGGTAGATAATTCGATCAGGATCAAAATCAAGGAACATCACATGGAACACAAGCCGGTCATAATAATCACCGGGGCTTCATCCGGTATTGGTGCCGAAACAGCACGTAAGTTTAGTGGGGCTGGGTACCGGGTAGTGCTTGCTGCTCGACGGGCTCAACGCCTTGAATCTCTAGCAGCAGAAATCACAGCATGGGGTGGTTCTGCTCTACCTATCAAATGCGATGTAACGGTGCAGGCGGAAATTGAAGATGTGATCAATCGTACAATGGAGCACTACCAACGAGTAGATATCCTTTTCAATAACGCTGGTATTGGACATCTCGATTGGCTGGAAAATCTGGATGCTTGGGATGATATCTTTAATCAGGTATCTGCGAATTTGATTGGTACGATTCAAGCCACTCGCTTGGTCATACCCCACATGGTAAAGCGCCGTTCTGGACATATCATCAATATGTCTTCTATAGCAGGTCTGGTTGCCACGCCGACTTATAGCGTATATGCTGCGACAAAATTCGGTGTGCGCGGTTTTTCGGATGCGCTGCGGAGAGAGGTCGGTGTTTGGAATATTAATGTGTCAGCGGTGTTCCCTGGTGGCGTGGTGACGGATTTTATTGATCAAGCCAAGAATGTACGTAAAACGAGTGTTACAACCCCGCGATTTCTTCAGTTGAGTCCCGGTGCTGTTGCTTCTTCAATTTTTAAGCTCGTAAGGAAACCAAAACGGATTTTAGTACTACCGCGGATTATGTATCCGATTATCTGGTTGAACGCAATAGCCCCAGGTTTTGTCGATTGGCTCATCGAACGCCAGTTTACTCGCCCAGAGCGCGGACTCTAGGCCTAGATGTTGGTAACAAAAAAAGCCCCCATTGACCGGTGGCGTTTTTTGGGCATGAAAAGTTGATTATATAGAATGTGTGGGGCTCAACTTAGCTAAGTACTTTCAGGTGGGTATTGGGATAATTCCTCGTTTTGATTCGTTGCGGTTAATTGTTGCTGCTCTTGGCGAAGGGTATTGATACCATTCCTTACCTGGCTCAGTGAGTTTTCCAGCTCGATTTCAGCTCGTTGCAGTGTGTTGATAACATAATCGTCTGATTCGTGGCGTAAATTCTCAGCATCCAGACGAGCTTGACTTAGGAGCTGTTCTGCTCTCACTTGAGCTGCTTG